>DASZJY010000282.1:0-8996 GCA_035947635.1 Acidimicrobiales bacterium
CCGCACGAAGAGGACGAGGCGGGGGCGGGGAACCCGTGGCTCGGTCACGCGCCGGTCATCCGTCGTGTCCACGCACCCGACCGAGGCCGCCACTCGGCTTGCGTGCTACAACGGCGCGGATGAAGGCGCTGATCCTGGCCGGGGGGGCGGGCACCCGCCTGCGGCCGATCACCCACACGGGGGCGAAGCAGCTGGTCCCGGTGGCGAACAAGCCCATCCTCTTCTACGGCTTGGAGCAGATGGCCGAGGCGGGCATCGGAGAGGTCGGCATCATCGTCGGCGACACCCGGGACGAGATCCGCGCCGCCGTCGGCTCGGGCGAGCGGTGGGGCCTCGACGTCACCTATCTGCACCAGGAGTCGCCTCTCGGCCTGGCCCACTGCGTCCTGATGGCGAGGGAGTTCCTGGGCGGCGACGACTTCATCATGTACCTGGGCGACAACCTCCTGCGCCAGGGCGTGCGGGGGCTGGTCGAGAGCTTCGCCGACCCTTCCGTCCGCGACGGGGCCGCCGCCCAGATCCTGCTCGCCCGGGTGCCCGACCCGCAGCGGTTCGGCGTGGCCGAGCTCAACGAGCACGGAGAGGTCGTGCGCCTCGTCGAGAAGCCCGTCGAGCCGCCGTCCGACCTCGCCCTGGTGGGCGTCTACCTCTTCGACAACACGATCCACGAGGCGGTGAGGGCGATCAGCCCCTCACGGCGGGGTGAGCTGGAGATCACCGACGCCATCCAGTGGCTCATCGACCGGGGCCACCGCGTCCGCCAGAAGGTGGTCGAGGGCTGGTGGATCGACACCGGCAACCTGGCCGCCCTCCTGGAGGGCAACCGCCTCATCCTCGAGACCCTCGAGCAGCGCATCGACGGCGAGGTCGATGCCGAGTCCCGCGTCGAGGGGAGGGTGGTGATCCAGGCCGGCGCCAAGGTCATCGGCTCGACGATCCGCGGGCCGGCCATCATCGGCGAGGGCACGAGGATCGAGCAGAGCTACGTCGGACCCTTCACCTCCATCTACTACGGCTGTGAGATCGTCCGCTCGGAGATCGAGCACAGCGTCGTCCTCGAGCAGAGCAGCATCGTCGACATCCCCCGCCTCGAGGACTCGTTGATCGGGAAGCAGGTGAGCGTCACCCGGTCCGCCCGCCGGCCCCGGGCCAACCGTCTCATGCTCGGGGACCACTCGCTGGTCGACCTCACCTGAGCCACGGGTAGGCTCGGCGGCGATGGACGTCCCGCCCATCGCCGACGCGACGCCCGAGCCCGCCTCCCCGCCTCCGGCTCCGACGGCTCCGGCCCCTCGTCCCGGCCTGGAGGACCGCCTGGCCAACCTGGAGATCGCCGTGGCGGAGATCAACGAGCGCCTCGACGCTCTCAGCGTGTCCCTCGAGGCGTCGCTGCGAGAGGCGGTGACCCAGGAGGTGCAGGTGGTGTCGGGCGAGCTCCGGCACACCGTGGCCGAGCTCGGCCGCCTGCTCGTGCGCGACCTCGGCAAGCTGTCCAAGCTGCTGTCGGAGCACCGCAACGCCATCGTCGCCGAGCTCGCGGGCGAGTCGCGAAACGCCCCCGCCGTCCCGGCGACGGCTCCCCCGACTCGGCCTGCTGGCGCCGACGGCGACGACGACGGCTCGTCACCGAGCGCCGGCGGCCTTCTCGGCGACGAGCCCATGCCCCTCGAGGCCGAGGCCGATGCAGAAGGCCGGGGGGCGGGCCCCGGGGCGGCAGGGGCCGGCGACGGGGTCGAAGCGGCCGAGCGGCAGCGCCGCAGCCTGCTCCGCCGCCGCCACGGCTGAGCGCCGACGCCCCCGATCGTGCACCGCTTCGGCTTCGACGGCACGCCCCTGCTCGGGCCCAAGACGGGCGTGGGGTGGTACACCCACGAGCTGATCGACGCCGTCGCCCGCCAGGCGCCCGACGACGACCTGCTCGTCTTCCCCATCTCGTGGCGCACGGCCCGCATGCTGCGGCTCGACCCACCCCACCGCCCCAACGTCAGCGTCACCCGCAAGATCGCCCCGGCCCGGCCCCTGTGGGCGATGTGGGACCGAGTCGCGTTCCCGCCGATGGAATGGCTTGTGAACTGTGACGTCTTCCACGCCACCAACTTCATGGCCCCGCCGTCGCTGCGGGTGCCCACCGTCGTCACCGTGCACGACATCGGCTTCATCCGCCGCCCCGATTCGGTGCCCCCCGCCATCCGCCGGATGGCCCGCCTACTGCCCAGCGTGCTCCGGCGGGCGTCGGTCGTCATCACCGTCTCGAAGTTCACCCGCGACGAGCTGGTGTGGTGGCTGCCCGATGTCGCCGACCGCATCAGCGTGATCCCCAACGGCATCCACCATCGCAAGGTCGCGCCGGGCGACACCGGCCTGCCGGCGGGGCCGCCCTACGCCCTCATGCTCGGGACCCTGGAGCCGCGCAAGAACGTCGCTCTCGCCCTCGACGCCATGCGGATCCTCCGGCGCCAGAGCTTCGAGCTGCGCCTGGTCCTCGCCGGCAGCCCGAGCCCCTTGCTCGACGTCCCCGCTCTCCTGCGCAAGCGAGGGTTGGGCCCCTCCGAGGTCGTGCGCACCGGCTACGTCGACGACGCCCGCGTCGCCGCCCTCGTCGCCGGGGCGAGCATGCTCGTCTTCCCGTCGCTCTATGAGGGCTTCGGGATGCCGGTCATCGAGGCCATGGACGCCGGGCTGCCGGTGGTGGCGGCCCGAGCGGGGGCGACGCCCGAGGTCGCCGGTGACGCCGCCGTGCTCGTCGACCCCGACGACCCCGAGGCGTTCGCCGAAGCCATGCGGCGGGTCGTGACCGACGACGAGCTCCGGGCCGGGCTGATCGAGGCGGGACGACGGCGGGCCCAGCAGTTCTCGTGGGACAACACCGCCCGGACCACGCTCCGCCTCTACCGCGGCCTGGCCGGCTGAGGGTCCGAAGGAACCCCCGCGCATTCTCGGGGCGGACGCAACCGGTCGTCGACGCTCCGGTGCCCTCGGAAATGCTTGCCACCACGTTTACGCTGGCCCTCATGCGCATGCGGACGGTCCTCCTCGCCGTGCTCGCCGCCGGCCTCGTTGCCGTGCCCCCCCTCGCCGGGCCGGCGGGGTCCCAGGCGATCGACCCCCCGCGGCCGGGCCCTCGGGACAAGGCTCGAGCGGAGGCCGCCGGTCGCCAGGCCGAGAGCGCGGGCGTCTCGATAGCCCGGGCCCACGTGGGCGCCGTGCCCCAGCAGTTCGCCACCCTCCGGGTCTTCGCCACCCAGTACAACCCGACCACGCCGGGCAGCGTCGAGGTGGCCGTGCCCGACAAGTGCGTCAAGTTCGCCGCCCTCGGGAACCAGGCGATCCTGAACCAGTTCGGCTGCCCGCAGCCGGGCTACCAGATCGGGCGGGACTACCGGGTGCTCATCTTCCGGGACAACGGCCGCAGCGGCGCCATCCCGGTCAAAGAGGTCGGGCCCTGGAACATCGACGACAACTACTGGGACTTCGGGCCCGGCGGCTCGCCCCGCCCGCGGCGGCTCTTCCGGGACCTGGAGTACGGCCTCCCCGAGTCCCAGGCGGCGTTCGAGCGGGACTACAACTTCAAGCCCTGCCTCAACCTCGACCGCACGCCGAGCGGGCGGTCGGACGGCGCCGACCAGTTCGACCGCTGCGTCCTCAACCCGGCGGGCATCGACCTGTCGGTGGCCGCCGCCGCCCAGCTGGGCATCGCTCCTCTGCAGAACGAGTGGGTGACGGCGCTGTTCCTGTGGGAGCCCGTCCGCAACACCATCACCTCGGTCCGGAGCAACCAGAACGTCGACGTGGCCGGCGTCTCGCAGGCGGACGGCGCTCCGGTCATCCAGTGGCCCGGCAACGGCGGGGCCAACCAGCAGTGGCGGTTCGAAGGGGTGGCGCCCAACACCTACCGGATCGTGGCGGTGCACAGCGGCAAGGTCCTCGACGTCGAGGGGGCGTCGACTGCCGACGGGGCGAGGGTCATCCAGTGGCCGTGGCATGGGGGCACGAACCAGCAGTGGCGGTTCGAGGGTGTGGGCCCCGGTGAGTACCGCATCGTCTCGGTCCGCAGTGGCAAGGTGCTCGACGTCGCCGGGGAGTCGCTCGCCAACGGCGCCCCCATCATCCAGTGGCCGTACCACGGACGCACCAACCAGCGGTGGCGCCTCACCATCGTGGGCAACGGGTAGGTCACCAGGCCGCGCGTCTGTGCGGGTGGTGCTTGTCGCAGAGCAGCTGCGGCGGGAGGTTCCCGGAGGGATCGGCACGTACGTGCGGGGCCTGGTCCAGGGCCTGCAGGCCATGGACCCCGAGCGTCCGGCGGTCACCCTGTGGGCCAGCCGGGCGCCACGGCGGGGGCCCGACCCGCTGGCCACGGTGGGGCCGATGACGACGTCTCCTCTGCCGGGCCCGGCCCTCGTATGGGCCTGGGACCGCGGCCTGGCTGCGTTCGCCGGCGAGGCCGACGTCGTGCACGCCACCTCGCTGGCCGTGCCCCCCAGGGGGGCGGCGCCGGTCACCGCCATGGTCCACGACCTGGCCTGGCGGCGCTTCCCCGACGCCTACCCGGTCCGCGGCCGGCGGTGGCACGAGGCGGCGCTCGGCCGGGCTTTGCATCGGGCGTCGGTGCTGCTGACCCCGTCGGCGGCCACCGCCGACGACCTCGTCGGCGCCGGGGTCGACGCCCGCCGGGTGGAGGTCGTCGAGGAGGGCGCCGACCACCTGCCTGCCCCCGATGACGCCTCGGCGCGAGCCCGGCTCCGCCAGCTGGGGGTGGAGGGCCCCTACCTGCTCACCGTGTCGACCCTCGAACCTCGCAAGAACCTGCTCCGCCTGGCCGCCGCCTACCGGGACGCCCGTCCCCGCCTCCCCGAGGGCTGGCCCCTCGTCGTGGTCGGCCCGGACGGCTGGGGAGCCCAGGCGCCCCCGGCCGGCGAGGGGGTGGTCCTGGCCGGGTCGGTCGAGGCCGCCACCCTCGCCGCCCTGTACGCCGGTGCCCGGGCGCACGTCTACGTGCCGCTCCTCGAGGGGTTCGGGTTGCCCGCCGTCGAGGCCATGGCCGCCGGCGTCCCAGTGGTGGCCAGCCCCATGCCCAGCACGGGCGGAGCAGCCCTGCAGGTCGACCCTCTCGACACCGGTGCCATCGCCGACGCCCTGGTGCTGGTGGCAACCGACGAGGCGACCCGGGCTGGGCTCGTCCAGGCTGGCGCCGAGCGGGCCAGCCGCCTGACCTGGAAAGCGGCCGCCCGCCGCCACCACGAGATCTGGACGGCCGTCGGTGGCTGAGGGTGGGGCCGACCGGGTCGTCCGCGTCTCCCTCGACGCCACCGCGGTGCCCGCCCGCCCGGCCGGTGCCGGCCGCTACGTGCTCGAGCTGTGCGCCGCCCTCTCCCGCCGCCAGGACGTGGCAACCACCGTGGTGTGCCGCTCGGGAGACGAGACCCGGTGGAGGGGCCGGTCACCCCGTACCGATGCCATGGGGAGGGCGCCGTCGTGGCGGCCCGTCCGGCTGGCATGGGAGCAGCTGCGCCTCCCGGAGCTGCTCGACCGGCTGCCGGTCGACGTCCACCACGGGCCGCACTACACGATGCCCGAGCGGGCGACCCTGCCCAGGGTGGTCACCGTCCACGACCTCTCGCTCGTCGAGCACCCCGGATGGCACCAGCCGGCCAAGGTCGCCTTCTTCCGCCGGGCGATCCGCGTCGCCGCCGAGCAGGCCGATGCCGTCATCGCCGTCAGCTCGGCCACCGCCGAGCGCCTCCATGGCCTGTTCTCGCCGCGGGGGCTCGTCCACGTCATCCCTCACGGGGTCGACCACGCCCGTTTCCGTCCCCTCGACCCCGACGACGCCGACGGGGGCGTGCTCGACCGGGCCGCCCTGCGGCGGATCGGCGCCGTGCCGCCCTACGTCGCCTTCGTCGGCACGTTGGAGCCCCGCAAGGACGTACCCACCCTCGTCCGGGCCTTCGACCGGCTGGCCGCCGCCGTGCCCGGCCTCACCCTCGTCCTGGCCGGAGGGCCGGGATGGGGCACCCGGGCGGTCGAGGGGGCGGTCAAGGCGGCGATCCACGGCGGGCGGGTGCGGCTCGCGGGCTACGTCTCCGAGGAGCAGAAGGCCGCGCTGCTGCGCGGCGCGGCGGCGGTCGCCTATCCCTCACTGGAGGAGGGCTTCGGCCTCCCCGCCCTCGAGGCGCTCGCCTGCGGGGCGCCGCTGGTGACCACCAAGGGGTCGGCCATGGAGGAGGTAACCGGCGACGCCGCGTTCCTCATCCCCCCGAGCGACCCCGAGGCCCTGGCGCAGGCCCTGGAGACGGCCATCGTCGGAGGCCCCGAGGTCGAGCGGCGACGGGCGCGTGGCCTCGAGACGGCGGCCCGCTACACGTGGGACGCCTCGGCCGCCGACCACGTCGAGGTCTACCGGTCGGTGGTGTAGGCCCGCTGCTCAGCCGAGCTGCTGGCTGAGGTAGTTGGCCTCGCCGACGGCGGCGATCACCTGGAGCTGGGCTTCGAGCCAGTCGGCGTGCTCCTCCTCGCCGGCGAGGATGGACTCGAGGACCTGGCGGCTCCCGTTGTCGGCGTGCTGCGTGCACACGGCGATCCCCTCGTTGAGGCGGGTGATGGCGGTTCGCTCGACATCCATGGCCAGCCGGAGCTTCTCGGGCACGTTCTCCCCGACCCGGACGCTCCCGAGGCGCTGCAGGTTGGGGTGGCCCTCGAGGTACAGGATCCGCTCGACGAGGGCCTCGGCGTCACGCATCTCGTCGATGGAGTCCTCGCGGAACTTCGACGCCAGCTTGCCGTAGCCCCAGTTGGCGCACATCTTGGCGTCGACGAAGTACTGGTTGACCGCGGTGAGCTCGGCCGTCAGCACATCGTTCAGCAGCTCGATGACCGTGTCCGATCCCTTCATGTCCCTCCCGTCGAGGCGCGTTCAGTTCTGCTCGACGGCGAGACCGCGGTCGGCCGGGCCGCCTGACGTCACCAGCGTCCTGCGGTCCAGCGCCGCCAGCAGCTGGGCCAGGGCCCCCCGGCAACCGCCGCAACCGGTGCCGGCGCCGCAGCGACGACCGATCTCGTCGACGTCGCACGCCCCCTCGGCGATGCACCAGCGGACGTCGCCGTCGCTCACCGCCCGACAGTGGCAGACGAACACGTCAGCGGGCGGTGACCGGGCTCGCGTCGTCGGTCGCGCACGAGCAGCGGCGGACGACGACCGGGGTGCCCGACGCGGCCAGCGTGGTGGCGGTGCTCAAGGTGACGGGCCGGCGGACGGGCCGCCGACGCTCGACGCCGACCAACTCGCAGCTGACACCATCGCCGTGCTGGACGATCCGCACGAACCGGGACTCTCGGCCCCGCCTGCGGTGGGGCGTTAGGCGTCCTTGACCGATCATCTTAGGAAAGCCTAACGCCGATTGGCCGATCCGGCAACGGCGCCCGGCGGTTTTCAGGAGGTGAAGGCCGCCTTCCACGTGTCGGGGCCAACCACGCCGTCGGCGGCCAGGCCACGCTCACCCTGGAACCTTCTCGTGGCCTCATCGGTGGCGGGGCCGAAGTCACCGTCCGCGCCGCTGGGCCCCAAGCCGTAGCCGAGGGCGATGAGGCGCTCCTGGAAGGCGCTGACGTGGCCGCCCTTGCTCCCCCGGCTGAGGAAGGCGCCGGGCCAAGCGTGGTCCTTGTCCATCCGCTGCCGTAGCGCGCGCAAGGTCAGCGGGCCGACGACGCCGTCGACGTCCAGCCCGCAGCTGCCTTGGAACGCCCGCACCGCCGCCTCGGTGTTCGGGCCGAACTGCCCGTCGCAGGCGCACGCGAAGCCGGCGGCGTCGAGCAGGCGCTGAAGCTCCGAGACGGCCTCGCCCGACGACGGCGCCCGGAGCACCTCCGGGCCTCCGGCCCCGCCCCCGCCGGCCGCGGGGCCACCGTGGAAGAACCTGACCTCGGCCTCCCGCCGGGTGACCAGCCCCGGGTAGACCCGGCCACCCGCCTTGTTGAACAGCTTGATCGCCTCGGCCGCGCCCGCCGGGTCGCCCTCCTTGAACCTGCGGCAGGCCGTGGAGCTCGAGAACGCCCCGACGCCGATGTTGTAGGCGAGCGACGTGAAGGCGGCGTGCTGGTTGGGGTTGAGCGACGCCGGGGCGCAGCAACGCTCCACCTCGTTGGCGAACCCCTGCACACGACGCTTTAGCAGCTCGAAGGCCTCGGGCTCGGAGATGCCGGGGCCCCTGTACCTCTCGATCACGCCCCGATCGGTCTCTCCGTAGCCGATGGTCTCGACGTTCACCACGTCTCGGTAGACGTGCCCCCTGAATCCCTCGAAACCGGCGATGAACCGGGCCGTGGCGTCAAGGTCGATCATCTGCGTTCCCCTCTCTGAGCTGTGCTGATCCGCCGATCGTCAGCTGCCGGAGGCCACGCGCGTGAGGACGGCGTCCCGTGCGCCGGTGGCCTTCCCCCGGGCCGTGCGAACGAGGTCGCGCGTCGCCGGCGGGAGCCGCTCCTCCATCTGGTAGAGCAGCGGGTTGACCTTCTCGTCGGTGGCCGTCGCCAGCCGCTGCAACTGGCTCGCCGCGCCCCGTACCTGGGGCTCGACCCGCTTGACCACCTCCCGCCGTCCTACCAGGAGGCGTTGGGCGCCGAGGACGCCCAACCCCACGGCGACGTACGTCGCGTCCTTCAGTCGCTCGACCACGTCCTGTTCAGCCATACCACCAGCCAACCACGCTCGGCATCGTCGCGCTCGCGACGCCTTGACGGCCCTGGCTCCATGACCAATGCCATCTCAACGGTGGAGACAGACGCCGCCGACCGGCCCCGTGAGGCTGCCACCATCGATCGGGTCGAGAGAGAGCGCTGATCGCGCAGAGGCGGCAAAACCGAATCGCGAGCGCCCCTCGACAGGGGCGACGTCGGGCCCTTGGCCTCCCCCCGCCGGGGGTGTGGCGTGGCTAGCCTTCGATCTGGACATGGATTCCCAGCCCTCCGCACCCCCCGTGGTGACGGTGGTCGTGGCGACG
>DASZJY010000283.1:0-2684 GCA_035947635.1 Acidimicrobiales bacterium
CGGGCCGGGGCCGAGATCGACGTCGCGCACCTCGCGCCACCGGCCCGCCGCCCGCACGGCGGCGAGCTGCGCGTCGGTCCACTCCTGCCAGTCAGGCATCGCCGGACACCCCGGCGATGGACTCGGCCAGCACATCGACGATGCGCTCGATCTCCTCGGCGGTGACGGTGAGGGGCGGCATGAGCACCACGACCGGCCCGAGGGGACGGAGGAGGACGCCTCGCGCCACCGCGGCTGCGCACACCCACCGGCCCCACCGGGCGCCGTCGCCTCGGGGAGGCGCCAGCTCGATGCCGCCCATGAGCCCGCACAGGCGCACGTCGGCCACCTCGGGCAGGGGTGCCACCCGCTCGTCGAGCAGGGACCACAGCTGGGCGGAGCGGGCGGCCACGTTGGCCAGGACGTCGCGCTCCTGTAGGAGCTGGAGGTGGCGGAGGGCCACCGCCGCGGCCAGGGCGTTCCCCCCGTAGGAGTGGCCGTGGTAGAAGGTCCGGGGGCCGAGATCGGCCCCGAGGAACGCCTCGAACACCCGCTCCGAGACAACCGTCGTCGACATCGGCAGGTAGCCGCCGGTCATCCCCTTGCCCAGGCACAGAAGGTCGGGGCGCACGCCGCACTGCTCGGCTGCGAACAGCGTCCCCGTGCGCCCGAAGCCGGTGGCGACCTCGTCGAAGACCACCAGCACTCCGGCGGCCCGGCAGGCGCGGGCCAGGGCGGCGAGGGCATCGGGGGTCGCCATCCTCATGCCCGCAGCCCCTTGAACCAGCGGCTCGACCACGACGGCGGCCAGGCGCTCGGCGTGCTCTTCGAGGAGACCTTCGGCGGTGCGAAGCCAGTCTGGGTCGGAGAAGGCGGGGGCGCGCACGACGGGGAAGCGCAGGGGGTCGAACAGGTCGGTCCCGAAGCCGCCGGCGCCCAGCGACATCGACCCCACGGTGTCGCCGTGGTAGGCGTCGCCGAACGCCAGGTAGCTCGTGCGGCCCTCGACCCCTTGGTTGACCCAGAGCTGGAACGCCACCTTGAGCGCCTGCTCGACAGCCGACGCCCCGTCGGCGGCGAAGAGGAAATGCGGCCGGTCAACGGGCACCACCCCCGCCAGCGCCTCGGCCAGCTCGACGACGACGCGGTTCCCGTGCCCCAGCATCGTCGAATGGGCCACCCGGTCGAGCTGGGCCCGCACCGCCTCGTCCAGCTCGGGGACCCGGTGGCCTAGGGTGTTCACCCACAGCGACGAGATGGCGTCGAGGTAGCGCCTCCCGTCGACGTCCACCAGCTCGTGGCCCTCGGCCCGCTCGACGACGATGGCGGCGTCGGCGTAGCCGGCCATCTGGGTGAAGCCGTGCCAGACAACGGCGGCGTCCCGCTCGGGCCACGATCGGGCGGTCGCGGGCACGGCCCCGATGTTGGCACGGACGGCCAGGGGCGCTCCCGTCCGGGCCCGACAGCTACCGGGCTCGGGTCGTGGCGGCGACGGCCTGGTGGCCGCCGGCGAGCGGCCCGCGGTTGCGGGACAGGCATCGTCGGGTCGGCGACCGAGCGTCGTCGGCGTCGCCGCCGCGTGGTCGAAGTGGCGGAGGGACGCGTCGTGGACGTGGCCGAGGGACCCGCGGTGGACGCCGGGGAACGGGTCGTGGGAGCAGTCGAGCGGCTCGCCCGTGCTGGAGAGCACGATGGCGAGACTCGACACCGACCGTCTGACGATCCGTCGCGATCGCGTCGACGACCTGCTCCCTCCCCGTGAGAGGCTCGCATCCACGCGAGCAGGCGGCGACGCTCGGCACCGAGCACCGGGCCGACGCTCGACACGCAAGAATGCCGTCGTGGAGCCCGACCCCCGGCCCATCACCGTCGTCGTCGCCGACGACCACGAGCTGTTCCGCCGGGGCATGCAGACGGTGCTGGCCATGGAGGCGGGCTTCGACGTCCTGGCCCAGGCCGCCGACGGCGAGGAGGCGGTGGCCAAGGTGGCCGAGCTCGCCCCCGACGTGGTCCTCATGGACGTGCGCATGCCCCGTGTCGACGGCATCGAGGCGGCGCGGCGCATCCGCGAGTCGACACCGTCGACGCGCGTGGTCATGCTGACCATCAGCGACGAGGAGGACGACCTCTACGGCGCCGTCCGCGCCGGGGCCAACGGCTACCTGCTCAAGGACTCGTCGCTCGAGGACGTGGCCGACGCGGTCCGCGCGGTGGCCCGGGGCGAGAGCCTCATCTCACCCTCCATGGCGTCGAAGCTCCTCGCCGAGTTCACCGCCGTTACCGGCGGCGCGGGGCCCGGCGAGGAGGTCGACGAGGGCGCTCCCCGGCTGTCACCCCGCGAGATCGAGGTGCTGAAGCTGGTCGCCCAGGGCCACACCAACCGGGAGGTGGCGGCGGCGCTGCACCTCTCGGAGAACACCGTCAAGAACCACGTCGCCAACATCCTCGACAAGCTCCACCTCCGCTCCCGCCTGGAGGCGGTCATGTACGCCATGCGCATGAAGCTGCTGGAGCTTCCATAGCCGGCGAACCCGCCGAAATGGCCCTTTCGGGCCATGGCAAAGGTCCGATCAGGTGATTGTCGGGAGGGCGTGGTGGGAGGATGATGTGGTCGTCCCCCCAGACGAGCGCCTAGCGCAGCGAGTCGACGGGCGGTAGCAGGGCCTGCGGGACGATCGATCGTTCCGCCGCGAGAGATAGGGCCC
>DASZJY010000284.1:0-7145 GCA_035947635.1 Acidimicrobiales bacterium
GAGGGCCTCCCTGTCGGCCGCCCCCCGGCGCACGGGAAAGGCCCCCAGCATGGTGATGAACCTCCCGAACCAGCCGTACTTCCAGAGTGCCTCCTTGCCCATGTAGCGCATGCGCCGCTTCGTGAGGACCGAGACCAGGCCGAAGTCGATGTTGGAGCGGTGCACCGGAGCGACGATGAACACGCCGCTGCGGGGCACGTTCTCGAGACCCTCGTACGTGATGCGGAAGAGGAGGCGGGCCACGCCGTGGATCGCCGCGCGCACGACGCGGTACGCCCCGATCGCCAGTCTGGTGGGCGGTCCGTACTCCGGCTCGGGCCCGTCGTCCTCACGCCGACGGCTCCCAGCTGTGGTCGCCTCCGCCACCCGCTCGGGGGCGGGCGGGGGGGCGGAGGCGGTGGCCTCCCGCCCCTTCTCGCCGGTGAACCGGTCCACGATCTCGTCGACGACCTCGTCGACGCTACGCCCGGTGCTATCGACGACCACCGCGCCGTCGGCCACCGAGAGGGGCGACGTGGCCCGCGTCGAGTCAAGGCGGTCTCGGCGCGCCAGCGCCTCGGCGTCCTCGTCGCCGGACCGGCGCCGGGCCCGCTCCTCGTCGCTGGCGGTGAGGAAGACCTTGAGCTCGGCGTCGGGGAACACCACGCTCCCGATGTCACGGCCCTCCACCACGCCGCCGCCGTGGGACCGGGCCCAGTCGCGTTGGCGGCGCACGAGCTCCTCCCGCACCAACGGCTCGGCCGCCACCGCGCTGACCACCCGGCCCACGTCGGGTTCACGCAGCTGGTCGGTGACGTCCTCGCCGTCGAGCACGACTCGCTCCCCGACGTCGAGCTCCAGCTCGGATGCCACCCGGGCCAGCACCTCTCCACTCGCCGCCTCGGGGTCGATGCCCCGGCGCAGGGCGGCCAGGGCCACCGACCGGTACATGGCGCCCGTGTCGAGGTAGTCGACCCCCAGTCGGCGCGCCACGGCACGGGCGACGGTCGACTTCCCCGACCCCACCGGGCCGTCGATGGCGATCACCCGCATGGTCACGGTTCGCGGGCGAGAGAGGCGAGGTCTCGATCGAAACCCGGGTAGCTGGTGGCTACTGACTCCCAGCCCTCGACCACCGACTCCCCGGCGGCCGCCATCGCCGCCACCGCCATGGCCATGGCCACCCGGTGGTCGCCCTGGGCCGAGACCCGGGCCGGGGCGAACCGGGTGCCGCCAGCCACGATGAACCCGTCCGCCTTGGTCTCGACGACCGCCCCGAAGGCACGCAGGCCCTCCGACACGGTGGCGATGCGGTCGCTCTCCTTCACCCGCAGCTCGGCGGCGCCACCGAACGTGCTGGCACCGTCGGCCACCGCCGCCGCCACCGCCAGCACCGGGATCTCGTCGACCAGGCCGGGGACCTCCTCGGCCACCACGTCGGTGCCCTGAAGGGGCCCGTAGCGGGCCCGCAGGTCGCGCTCCCCCACCCGCTCGACGTCGGCACCCATCCGGGCGAGGACATCGACGAACCCGGCCCGGGCGGGGCCGAGGTAGACGTCCTCGACGACGACGTCGCTGCCCGGGGTGATGCAGGCGGCGACCACCCAGAAGGCGGCCTGCGAGGGGTCGCCGGGAACGTCGAGGGAGAACGGCTTCAGGGTCGAGGGCCTGAGCCGCACGGTGCAGCCGCCGCCGGCCTCGGCGGTCACCTCGACGTCGGCGCCGCATGCCGCCAGCAGCTCTTCGGTGTGGGCCCGGGTGGCCAGGGGCTCGCGCACGACGGTGTCACCTTCGGCCCCCAACCCGGCCAGGAGCACCGCCGACTTCACCTGGGCGCTGGCGACCGGGGGCGTGTAGTCGACGCCCCGGAGCCCCCCACCCCTGACCGCGAGCGGCGGGTAGCGGCCTCCGTCCCGGCCGTCGACGGCCGCACCCATGGCCCGCAGGGGGTCGGCGACCCGGTCCATCGGGCGCTGGCCGACCGACCGGTCGCCGGTGAGCACGGTCAACCAGTCGAAGGCGGCACTGAAGCCGGCGAGGAGGCGGATGGCGGTTCCCGAGTTGCCCACGTCGAGCACTGTCTCGGGCTCATGGAGGTGCCCTACCCCGCCGGTGATGCGGGCCTCGGAGGCCCCGGCCGATCCGTCGACCTCCGCTCCCAGGGCCTGTACGGCCGCCAGCGATCGGGCCACGTCGTCGCCCTCCGACAGCCCCCGCACGACCGACGTCCCCTCGGCCCGGGCGGCCAGGAGGACGGCCCGGTGTGAGATCGACTTGTCACCGGGGACGCGGACACGCCCCCGCAGCGGTCGGCCTCCGGCAACTCTGAGCTCGGTCATGCCCCGATGACCTGCGCTCGGCTCGGTCACGGGAGCAAACGGCTGGAGGGCCGGTAGCCCCGCCCCCGCAGCGCCTCGCACACGCGGTCCCCGGCCGAGGCGGCGACCACGAGGACGAGCTCGCCCTTCGCCCCTTGGGGCGAGTCGACCGTCTCGAGGTTCTCGATGTTCACGCTCAGCTCGGCCAGAAGGGTGGTGACGTCGGCCAGCACGCCAGGGCGGTCGGGCACAGGGACGCACAGCTCGACAAGCTGCTGCTCCACCCGGTCGACGACGGTGGGGAGCTTGATGCGCGCGTCCCGGGCCTCGTGGAGGGCGGCGTGGAGGGCGTCGAGGTCACCGCCCGCCACCCACGTCCGCATGGCCCTGAGCGACTCGAGGAGGCGGTCGAGCCCCTCGACGATGGCGTCGCGGTTCTCGGAGCAGACGTCGAGCCAGATACCGGGTTGGCCGGCGGCCACCCGCGTCATGTCCCGAAACCCGCCTGCCGCCAGGCGGAGCACGGCCGCGTGCTCGTCCGCTTCTCGGGACGCGACCCGCATCAGGGTGGCGGCGGCCAGGTGGGGAACGTGAGACACGAGCGCCACCAGAGCGTCGTGGCGCTCCGGGGGGAGGGCCACCACGTTGGCCCCGAGAGAGCTCACCGTCGCCCGCACCCGCGCGTAGGCCTCGGGGTCGGTGTCGACGGTGGGGGTGAGCACCCACGTGGCCCCCTCGAAGAGCGTCGCCGTCGACCCGTCGACGCCCTCGTGCTCAGAACCGGCCATGGGGTGGCCGCCCACGAACCGGGGGTGCCCGACCTCGACCACGATCGGCCCCTTCACCCCGCCGACGTCGGTGACGACTCCGCCGTGATCGAGCGCGGTGAGGGCGACCTCGGCGATGGAGCTCACGGGCGTGGCAACGAACGTGATGTGGGCCGAGGGGTCGGTGCCCACCTCGTCGAGAGCTCCCAGCTCCAGGGCGCGGGCGGACCTCGTGGGGTCGGCGTCGGTGCCGGTGACGTGCCAGTGGCGGGCCCGCAGGGCCAGGCCGATCGACCCGCCGATGAGACCGGTGCCGACGATGGCCGCCCGTCGCCTGCCGGCGGTGGCCGCCGAGCCGTCGGGCGCGGCCGCCTCAGCCGGGGAGGTCATCCCGGAGGCCCTGGGCGCCGTGGAGGTACACGTGGCGGAGGTTCTTTCGAGCCCGCTCGGTGGTCACGTGCATCAGGACTCGAAGGCACCTGGGCGTGCCGCCGTCGACGGAGAGCTCGCGGGCGCACAGCATGGGCACGTCGCCCAAGCCCACGCCGCGGGCGGCGGCGGCCGGGAAGATGGCGACGAGGTCCTCGGTGGCGGTGAAGATGATGCTGATGATGTCGTCGTGGGCGATGTCGTTCCGCGTCATCATCTCGCCCACCAGCTCCTGCACGCGCTCGGTTATCTGGTCTTCGGCGTCGTCGTCGACGGTGGTCGCGCCGCGCAGCGCCTGTACCGCGGGGGCCACGACTGGGCAGGTTACCCGGGGGTCGACGCTGCACTGTCCGCCGCAGCCTGCTCGAGGGCCCGCACCTCCTCGACGGCGAGGGGGCGCCACTGGCCCGGAGGCAGGCGGCGGTCGACGAGGGGCCCGATGCGGGTGCGCACCAACCGGACGACAGGGTGACCGACGGCGGCGCACATCCGCCGCACCTGCCGCTTGCGGCCCTCGTGGATCACCATGCGCACGGCGTTCGGTGCCACGAGGGAGACACGAGCAGGGGCGGTAGGCCCGTCGTCGAGCTCCACGCCCTCCCGCAGCCGGCGGAGGTCGCCGCGGGTCGGCGTGCCCTCGACCTCGACCAGGTACTCCTTCTCCACGCCGAACGACGGATGGGTGAGGCGGTGCGCCAGGTCGCCGTCGTTGGTCAGCAGGAGCAGGCCCTCGGTGTCGGCGTCGAGGCGGCCCACCGGGAACACGCGCGGCTCGGCGGGCACGAGGTCGACGACGGTGGTCCGGCCCTGTGGGTCGGAGGCGGTGGTCACCACACCTACGGGCTTGTTGAGCAGGTAGTAGACGACGCCGGGGCGCACCGTCACGGGCACGCCGTCGACCGCGACCCGAGCGGTCTCGGGGTCGACGCGCCGCCCCAGTGCCGCCACCTCCCCGTCGACCGTCACCCTCCCGTCGGCGATGAGCTCCTCGCACGCCCTCCGGCTGCCCAGCCCGGCGAGGGCCAGCACCTTCTGCAGCCGCTCACCCCGCGCTTCTGCGTGCGGGGGTACGCCCGTCACTCCTCCCGGACGCCCAGGCCCCGTTCGAACGCCTCCACCGCGTCGGGACCGGGCACGAACTCGGCCAGCGGTGGCAGCTCGGCGAGCGAGTCGAGCCCCAGCCTCTCGAGGAACAGGCGGGTGGTGCCGTAGAGGAGCGCCTGGCCCGGGCCCGGGTCACGGCCCACCTCCTCGACGTAGCCCCGCTGCTGCAGCGTGCGCATCACGGCGTCGGCGTTCACGCCCCGGATGGCGGCCACCTGGGCCCGGGAGACGGGCTGCTTGTAGGCGACGATCGCCAGCGTCTCGAGGGCGGCGGCGGAGAGCCGGGCGGACTGGCCGTGGAGCACGAAGCGCTCGACGTAGGCGGCCAGGTCGGGATGGCTCTGGAAGCGGTAGCCGCCCGCGACCCGGACGAGCACGAACCCTCGGTCGTCGGCCTGGTAGGCGGCCGCCAGGTCGGCGCACAGCTCCTCCACCCGGCCCGGCGCCAGCTCGAGCAGCTCGGCGAGGAGCTGGAGGTCGACTGGCTCCTCGGCCACCATGAGAATGGCCTCCAGAGCGCGGCGCGCCTCCGACGAGCTCATCCCTCGTAGGCGTCGACGGTGGCCAGCTCGGCCGTCGCCGACCCCGTCCAGGTGACAGTGAGCTCGGCGAACGTCGACGGCTGGTCGAGCTCGACCAGCCCCTGCTTGTAGAGCTCGAGCACGGCGAGGAAGCGGACGATGACGTCGAGGCGGGAGGCCAGACCGGACGTGAGCCGGCGGAAGGTCACCGCGCCCCGGGTGGGCAGGGAGACGGCCAGCTCGTCGACGACGTCGCGCACGCTCAGCCGAATGGGGGCGACGTGGTCGAGGTCGACCGTCGGCGGCCGCTTGGCCTCGGTGGCGCGGAGGTAGGCGGCGCGCACGTCGGTCGGTGACACCCCGCCCAGCAGGTCGGGGACGAGCTCGAGGAGGTGGGGCTCCAATCCGGCGGTGCGGGGGTGCGAGAGCCCCGCCGTCCCCGCCAGGCGGGCGAGGGCCTCCCCGGCGTCACGGAAGGTCTTGCACTCGAGGAGGCGGGCGAGCAGCAGGTCGCGTTCCTCGAACAGGGCCAGCTCCTCGTCGACGTCGACCTCGGCGGGGCCGGGCAGGAGGCGGCGGCACTTGAGCTCGACGAGGGTGGCGGCGATCACCAGGAACTCGGTGGCCCCGTCGAGGTCGACGACCTCCATGCGCTCGACTTCGGCCACGTACGCGTCGACGATCGCCGAGAGGGAGATCTCCCAGAGGTCGACCTCCTCGCGCGTGATCAGGTGGAGCAGGAGGTCGAACGGCCCCTCGTACACCGTCGTCTGCACCTCGTACGGCAACGCTTCCTTTCCCGGGCGGGGCCCCTGCCCCTCCGGCGCTGTCTGAAAAAGACTAGGGCGGGGGGTGGCGCGGATGGCGCATACCATCCGGAGATGGCTCGAGTGCTCTCCGGCATCCAGCCCACCGGCGACGTCCACCTGGGGAACTACCTCGGGGCCCTTCGCCAGTGGGCCGTCGACCAGCACGAGTACGACTCGTACTACTGCGTCGTCGACCTCCACGCTCTCACGGTGCCGCGCGACCCCTACGAGCTGCGGGCCAAGACCCTCGAGACGACGCTCGTCCTCATCGCCGCCGGGCTCGACCCCGACGTTTGCACGCTGTTCGTGCAGAGCCACGTTCCCGAGCACTCCCAGCTGTCCTGGCTCCTCGAGTGCGTCGCGTCGATGGGCGAGCTGCGGCGGATGACCCAGTTCAAGGACAAGGCGCGGGGCGGCGAGGAGTCCGCCCGGGTGGGGCTGTTCACCTACCCCGTGCTGCAGGCGGCCGACATCCTGCTCTACGACGCCGACCGGGTGCCGGTCGGCGACGAGCAACGCCAGCACCTCGAGCTCTGCCGCGACCTGGCCATGCGGTTCAACGGCCGCTACGGGGAGACGTTCGTGGTCCCCGAGGCCGCCGTCCCCGCCGTGGGCGCCCGGATCATGGACCTCCAGCGCCCCGAGACCAAGATGTCGAAGTCGGCGGAGTCGCCGAAGGGCGCGGTCATGGTCCTCGACGACCCCGATGCCATCGAGCGCAAGTTCAAGCGGGCCGTCACCGACCCGGGGGCCTCGGTGCGCTTCGACTTCGAGCACAAGCCGGGGGTGTCCAACCTGCTGCAGATCCTCGCCGCCGTGACCGGGCGGTCGCCGGAGCTGGTGGCCGACGACTACGAGCAGTACGGGCCGCTCAAGGCCGACACCGCCGCCGCCGTGATCGAGCTCCTCCGGCCGGTGCGAGAGCGCTATACCGAGCTGGCCGGCGACCCCGCGCTGGCCGAGGCCGTCCTCAAGCAGGGGGCCGACAAGGCCAGAGCGGTGGCGTCGGTCACCCTCGCGCGCGCCCAGGACGCGGTCGGCCTCCTGCCCGGCGGATGAGGCGCCGGCGGCGGGGGCCGCGGCCGTTCGTGTCGCCCGCCCGGCGCCGGGCCAGCAACGCCCTGCTGCTCGTCGGGTACCCGCTGGCCACGGGCGCAGCGTTGAAGCTCGTCCCCATGTTCGCCGAGCGCCGGAGGCGGCGGTTCCTCCTCTTTCAGG
>DASZJY010000285.1:0-7473 GCA_035947635.1 Acidimicrobiales bacterium
CCCCCCGGCGACGCCATGGTGCCGTCGAGGATGATCACGTCCCATCGGAGGCCATCGTCGGTGAGGTCGTCCTCGGTGTCGAAGCGGACCTGCGCCCGTCGGCCGCTCAGCAGGGAAGGCCGCCTGCCGGCTCCGGCGGCATCGGAGTCGGCGACGCCGACGACCGACGCGGCATCGGCAAGGCGTGCGCCGGCTCCTCCTCCAGGGTGGTCGACGAGCAGCACCCGGGCACCGTCGAGGCCGTCGAGGAGGTCCACCCAGGCCCCGGCGGCATCGAGCGCCGGGGGGCCCGACCCGCCGGCGATCACCGTGCTCCTTCCGCGCCCGGGCGCCAGGTCACGAGGCGGGGGGCGTCGTCCCGCCACTGGGCGGCTCCGTCCCGCCACACGATGCCGGGCACCCGGGCCGAGGGGGTGACGTGCACCGAGCCGGGGGGCGCGGGCAGCCGGAACGGGACGGAGAAGGTCTGCTGCTCGCCGCGGGCCAGCAGGACCCTTGTCGCCACCATACGGGTCGGACCGTCGGACCCCGAGGCGACGAGCGATGGGTTGCCGTCGACCACGAGGTCGACCGCTTCCCCGGGAACGTTGACGACGAGGATCCCCAGGTAGTCGCCGGCACGGGCGCCACTGTCCGGATGGGGCCCGGCGACGTAGACGCTCTCTCCCTCGGGTGCCTCGTTGTGGAGCCGCGCGGTGACGACGGCCTCTGTCGCGTCGTGCGTCACCAGGAACGACAACTGCCCTTGCACGCTCACGTGGCGATCGAGCTTGTTGCCACCGCGGTTCAGGAGGCTCACGGCCAACGAGTTCGGCTTCATCACACCGCTGATGCCTGCCACCTCCCATCCCGCCTGCTCCTCGGGATCAGCCGACCAGGCCAGGACATGGCGGCCGCGAGCGGCAAAGGCCAGCTCGACGGCCAGACGGGCGGGGTCATAGGACCCCTGCTGCAGGGCGCCCATGGCCGCGCCGGCGATCTGCCCCAGCTGCTCGCGCCTGGCTGCCTGGTTTCCGGGACTGAAGTCCAGCCCTTCGTACTGACCCTCGAGGAGGTGGTCGACGACGGTCTCCTCGGTGACGACGAGCTCGCCCACCCTCAACGGCCCGGTGGCCGCCAGGACGGCGCGCAGGGCGGCGACGTCGAGCGCCAGCACCCCGTTCACCGGTTCACCCGTCCGTCGCGCCCACATCTGGGAGGCCAACGAGGCCACCGCGTCGAAGCGCGGCGTCGTCCCCAGGTTGCGCCACTCCCGCCCAGGCTGCATCCATCCCCAGTGCTCCGCCAGGTCACCCTCCGGGCTCACGCCCTCGTCGTCCGGCACGAGGTCCCCCGTGGGCACCATGGCCGAGAGGGCCAACTCGCCGTCAGCGGTGCGCAACGAGCCAGCGCTGAGGAACATCCCCGAGCCGGCCCGCATCTCGGCGTTGTTGGCCGCGAGCAGGAGGTAGTGGCGGGGCCCGGCCAGGAAGTCGGCCACCGTTCCCGCCGCCGTCCCGGCCCGGTCAAGGGCGGCGCGGACACCGGCCACCTGCCGTGCCAGGGCGGCCGACCGCGAGGCCAGTGGAGCAAGGACCCGCTCGGGTCGTTCGATCTCCAGTCCGGACAAGGCTTCCTCGGTCTCGGAGGCGAGGCTGGCCAACCTCCGCAGCTGGGCAGCGCGCTGAGGCGGGGCGGGCGCCTTGGCTGGCAGCAGGTCGCCGGCGACGTCTGCCGCGGTGGCCCCGATCGCCGAGACCTGCTCGGCAGTCCGGACGAGTGCTGCGAACGACCGCACTTGGCGCCCGATCACAGGAAAGGCGCGCACCGGAGCGCTGAGAAAGCCGCCCGATCGCTGCCGGGCGCCGGCGAAGGACCGGCGAGCGCGCTCGAGGCGTTGCGCCACCTCCTCGACGCTCACGTCGCCGCCGGCGAGGAGCCGTCGGGTGGCGGTGACGGCATCGTCCCCCCTTCGGGCGTCGAGCAGCGCCAGGCCGACCTGCGCAGCCCCCGCCACCAACCAGGTGCCGGCGATCACCAGCACCACCCGACCGACGCGCCGGCGGAGGGGATCCGTGACTACTCGGCGTTGCGGCCGGCGACGAGCGCGGGGATGGTCAGCAGGGCGATCTTCACGTCGAGCCACGGGGTCCAGTTCTCGATGTAGTAGTTGTCCCACTCGATACGGTCGCTGAGGCTCGACTTTCCTCGCAGCCCGTGCACCTGGGCCCACCCGGTGATGCCCGACTTCACCCGGTGGCGGTCTCCGTAGCGATGAATGTGGTGCTCGAAGGTGGCCGCCAGCGACGGACGCTCGGGCCGGGGTCCGATGAAGGACATCTCGCCTCGGAGCACATTGAGAAGCTGGGGGAGCTCGTCGATCGAGAGCCGCCGCAACCAGCGACCCAGCGGCGTTCGTCGGTCGACGTCGTCCTGTGACCGCAGCTGCAGCATGGCCGCAGCCGCCTCCGTTCCCGGCTCACGGTGGCGGTCCCCGGCGTCGGTCATCGTCCGGAACTTCAGGATCTCGAACTCCTGGCCGTCGAGGCCGACACGGCGCTGTCGGTACAGGACGGGCCCGGGCGACGTGAGCTTGACGGCGGCGGCGACCACCAGAAGCGGCGGCGCGAGGATCACCAGAGCGACAGCTGCCAGCACGCGGTCGAGGAGGTATTTCACCGTGAACTGCCAGCCCCTGGGGTCGCTCTGGTGGACCTGCAGGAGAGGCAACCCGCCGAGATGGTCGACCTCGGTCCGGCTGGTCACCTGTTCGTAGAGCCGGGGCACCACCGACACACCCAGGCCCAGGGCGCGGCACCGCTGGGCGAGCATCAGCATGTCGGCGGGAGCCGAGTTGCAGAAGCCGATGACGACGTGGCTGATGTCGTGCGCTCGGACCTGGCGCTCGAGGTCGTCGGGCGCACCGAGGAATGGGATCGACTCCTGCCCGTCCCCGTCGGTGGGCGGTGAGGAGTCGAGGAACCCCACCGGCTGCAGACCCGTGTGCGGGCGCTCGAGCAGGCGCCGGGCAAGGAGCTGGCCGACCCGGTCGCAGCCGATGATGAGGGTTCGGAGCCCGGGCTGGACAGGACCACCACGGCTGAGCGAGAGCCCGAACCGGGCGACCGCCAGGTAGACCGACACGAACGCCCAGGAGCGGACGGTCTCGCTGCCGATCTGCGCCGCCGGGTGCACCAGCACGCGCAGGGTGATGATCAGGGCCGCCGCCGTCGTCGTCGCCCGCAGCACCTGGGCGAGATCGTCGAGCAACGACGAGCGGAGCCGGAAGCGGTAGACCCCCCGGCCGCAGAGCAGGAAGACGCTGGCGGCGGCGAAGGCGAGGGCCCAGGGGGGCTGGGGGGCGCCCGTCTGGGCGAGGACAGTGCCGGTGGCGGCGGCGGCGGAGCCCAGTGCGATGGCCACCACATCGGCAAGGACGGCGGTGGCCACCCACCGCCGGCGGCAGGCGGCGGCGAGACCGCCCACGCGGCGCGGAGGGAACTCCGGCAGTGCGTCGGGGAGCGGCAGCGCCACGGGCTGGGACAGCACGACTACGTCGTTCCCTCCCGACACACTGCCTAAACTGGACTTTTGAGATGAACCGGCTAAGTTGCTCTAAGTTGCCCACCGGAGGACGGTCTCGCCATCCGGAGGGCCGCCCTTTCCAGGTCGGCCACACGGAAGCGGCGGTGCCCTCCGAGCGTCACGACACACGGGATCCTGCCTTGGTCGGCCCACCGGGCGATGGTCTTCGGCGACACATGAAGCATGCGTCCGGCCTCACCGACGGAGACGTACTCGGTTGTCTCTCCTCCGGACATCGGTCCTCGCGCTTCGTCGCTCCCGGTCGCCAGGCGATGAGCGGGGGCCCGCCACCGGGCCGTGTCCCTCCTGGCCGTTCTCTCATCGGCGCGCCGAGGACCCACCTGAAGCGCGGCGTGTCAGGAACTCTCGTCGGCCTCGGACATCCGCTGCAGGAGGTGCTCGATCTCCTCCCGCTTGAACCGGCGGTGCCCACCGAGGGTGACGAGGGACGGGATCCGTCTCTCCGCCGCCCAGCGTACGACCGTCTTCGGGGAGACCCCCAGCATCTGAGCCGCCTCTCGGGGCGTGAGGTACTCCCGCTGTGCCGGGTCCACAGCCACCTCCCCTGCGACGCGAGCTGCCCCACGCTACCCGGGCTCCGCAGGGAGAGAGGCGGACCCCTTCCAGGTGCGCCGTGGCGGTGCGATCAGCCGGAGCGCGGCCCCGAGGCGAGGCGAATGCGGCGGGAGGGCAGCTGGGGGTCGCCCCGGCCGGGCACCTGCATCGCGGTCATGGGAAGCGAGACACCCACCTCGGCCAGCTTGTCGAGGAACTTCGGTCGCAGGCCGGTGGGTACGAGCGAGCCGGCACCGGGTCCCGCCCCAGGCGACTGGTCGGGCTGGAACCTGAAGAGCTCTTGGAGCAGGATCGTGTCGCCCTCCATCCCCTGCACTTCCGTGACCGACGTCACGACCCGCCGTCCGCTCGAGAGACGGTCGAGGTGCATGATGAGGTGCAGCGCAGAGACGATCTGCTCCCGGATGGCCCTGACCGGGAGGTCGTAACCCGCCATCAGCACCATCGTCTCGAGGCGGCTGATCGCGTCGCGGGGTTTGTTCGAGTGAACGGTGGTCATGGAGCCCTCGTGGCCGGTGTTCATGGCCTGGAGCATGTCGAGGGCCTCGCCCCCGCGGACCTCGCCGACGATGATCCGGTCCGGCCGCATGCGCAGGGCGTTGCGGACGAGGTCGCGGATCTTGACCTCGCCGGCGCCCTCGGCGTTGGCCGGCCGGGCCTCGAGGGTCACCACGTGCGACTGCTGGAGCTGGAGCTCGGCGGCGTCCTCGATGGTGATGATCCTCTCGCCCTCCGGGATGAACGAGGAGAGGACGTTGAGGTTGGTCGTCTTCCCCGTTCCCGTCCCCCCCGACACGAGGATGTTCAGCTTGCCCCGAACGCACGCTTCCATCACGGTGGCCAGCTCGGGCGTGAAGGCACCGAACCGGACGAGGTCGTCGACCTTCAAGGGGTCGGCCGCGAACTTGCGGATGGTCAGGGCGGCGCCGTGGAAGGCGAGGGGCGGGATCACCGCGTTGACCCGTGAGCCGTCGGGGAGGCGGGCGTCGACCATCGGCGCCGACTCGTCGATGCGCCGCCCGACGCCCGACACGATCTTCTCGATCACATGGTGGTAGTGGGCGACGTCGGTGAACGTCACGTCGACCCGCTCCAGCCGCCCCTTCCGCTCGACCCAGATCTCGTCGAACGCGTTGCACATGATCTCGCTGATCGACTCGTCGTCGAGGAGAGGCTCCAGCGGGCCGTAGCCCAGCGTGTCCTGGATCATCTCCTTGACGAACTTCTGCCGCTCCCGGGGCGAGACCTTGACGTCCTCCCGCTCGAGGATGCGGTCCAGGGCGGTCTTGACCTCGTCGTTGATGGCGTCGGGTGAGCCGGCGGCCAGCTTCGGGGCGAGCTCGGCCAGCACAAGATCCCTGACCTTGCGCTTGGTGTCGTCCCAGGAGGACCCTGCCGCTGTCTTGGCTCGCGGCGCGGGCGCCTGCTGGGGCTTCTGCCGCCCTCCCGCCGGCGTCGGAGAAGACGGACGCTCCGACGTCCGTTTGCGCTGCTCGAGCACAGCCAGCTTCTCCGAGAGCTTCATCTCTAGATCCCGCTCAATGAGCCCACCGCGGGCCCGAGGACGATGATCATGACGGGGGGGAAGATGAACAGCACCAGGGGGAACATGATCTTCACCGGGAGCTTGCCCGCCTTCTCCCTCGCCCACATCCGCCGCTTCGAGCGCATCTCCGTGCTCTGGGTCTTCAGCACCCTCCCGATCGGGATGCCCAGGGCGTCCGCCTGCACCAGGGCCTGGACGAAGCTGGACAGGTCCGGAACCTGAGTGCGGTCCTTCAGGTTGTGAAAGGCCTCGTGGCGAGGGAGGCCCAGCTCCATCTCACGGAGGGTGAGGGAGAACTCGTCGGCCAACGGGGACTTGAAGTACTGGCACACGACCGAGAGCGCCCCCTCGAAGCCCATCCCGGCCTCGACGGAGATGGCCAGGAGGTCGAGGGTGTCGGGGAGGTCGTCGAGGATGGCCTGCTTGCGCTTCTCCGTCTCACGGTTGAGCCGGGCGATGGGGTACAGCAGCCCGCCCAGCGGGAGGAGCACCAGGGCGGCCAGCGCCAGCGTTGGCGAAGGCCGCGCCAGCACGACGAAGCCGACCGCCCCCGCCCCCAGGCACAGGGCGGCCACGACCTGGAGGGCCACCACCGTCTCGGCGCGGGTGCGGTTGGCCCGGCCCGCCAGCAGCAGCTTCTGGTGGACGGTGTCGAGGTAGTTGGCCGGCGTGAGGCTGCCGACCCGTGCCGCCAGGCGTGTCGCTATCGTCCGGCCGACGCGGACATGCAGGGGCTCGGTGAGCTTCTGCTGGAACTCGCTCACCGGCGCCTCGACCTGGAAGTCGGTCAGGAGCTCCCCTACGTCGACGACCGGACGGCGGGACGCGAGGCGGGCGGCCACGACGAGGGCGGCGCCGGTGACCAGCGTCGCGAGCATGACGAGCAGGGAAGGATCCATCAGCTCACACCTTGATCTTGACCATGCGCAGGATGACGACCGTGCCCATGAGCACCATGGCGCCGGCAACGCCCAGCGTGACGAGGCCCCAACCCTGGAACATGGGTTCCATGTAGCCGGGATTGAGGACCTGGATGGCCACGAACAGGAAGGGCGCCATGGCTCCCAGGACGTAGGCGGACATGCGCCCCTCGGCGGTGAGCACCATCACCTCTCGGCGCACCTCGTCGCGGGCCCTGATGAAGTCGGCGAGGGTGTGCAGGAGGTCGGCCAGCTTCCCTCCCACCGTCTGCTGGATCCGGATCGCCTGCACGACCCAATCGAGGTCGCGGATGTTCAGACGATCGGCCATCCGCTGCACCGCCTCGATGACCGGGTAGCCCAGCCGCGTCTCCGCCACCACCAGAGAGAACTCCTCGGCGAGGGGAGGCTCCGACTCGTCGCACATCATCTGGATCGCCCGCAGGAACGTGTGGCCGGCCGAAAGCGAGGAGGCGATGAGGGACAGGGCGCCGGGAAGCTGCGCCTCGACCCGCTTGCGGCGTTTGGCGACCCGCCGCTTCACCACCGTCGCCGAGACGAGCGGCGAGACGGCCGTGGCCACCAGCGGCAGCACCCACCGCCCCGTCGCCGCCAAGAGGACAGCCGCCGTCACGAGGCCAGCGGCGGCGGTGAGGATGACCAACTCGGCCGGTCGTAGAGGGATGCGCGCCCGCTCCAGGGAGCCGGCGAGCGCCCCCTTGGCGTCGAGCCGCTTCACCAGCCTCCCGGTGACGGCGATCGTCGCATCCACCAACTGGCTCGGGGCCGGCGCCTCCTCAGGTGCGGCACGACGGGTGTCGGCCACCTCGAGGAGCTCGCCCAGCTCTCGCAGCTTCTCGCGCCGGC
>DASZJY010000286.1:0-4514 GCA_035947635.1 Acidimicrobiales bacterium
GCCGCGACCGCCGCCGCCGGGCCGAGAAGGCGGCCCGCAAGGTCCCCGTGAAGCTGCTCTTTCCCCTGGTCGCCTGCACGCTGCCCGCCTTCGGGCTGCTCACGGTGGCGCCCCTCATCGCCAGCGCCGTCCGGTCGCTGCGTATCTGACGCTCCCCCCGGTCATCGAGCACCACACGAAGGAGCCTCCATTGCTCTCCGCCTACGTGCACGTTCGCGTCGCCCTCCTCGCCCTCGTCGACTCTTTTCGGCAGCGGGACGAGCGGGGCCAGACCTCGGCCGAGTACGCCCTCGTCCTCCTGGGGGCGGCCGCCATCGCCCTCCTGATCGTGGCCTGGGCCACCAAGACCGACCTGATCGGCAAGCTGTTCGACGCGGTGGTCAACGCCATCACCGGCAAGGTCGACGATTGACCGCATGACTGCTGATCTACGTCGGTCGGGCCCGCCGCCAGAAGCGCTGAACGGCGACGTCGCACGCTCAGTCGCCGGGCAGCGGGAGAGAACAGCAGTCATCCGGCGGGGGCGTCGGGACGGGGGCCAGGCGGCTGTCGAGCTGGCCCTCGTCCTCCCCCTCGTGGCGACGGTCGTCCTGGCCGTCGTCCAGGTGGGGCTGCTCGTGCGTGACCAGGTCCTCGTGGTGCACGCCGCCCGGGAGGCGGCTCGGGAGGCGGCCGTCCAGCCGGCCGCCGACGGGGCCCGCCAGGCGGCGCTGGCGGGCTCGGGCCTCGAGAGCGACCGTCTCGACGTCACCGTCTCCGACCGCGGTGGCGCCGGCAGCCGGGTCCGCGTCGAGGTCCGCTACCGGGCCCCGGCCCGGGTGCCCGTGGTCGCCGCGGCGCTGGGGGACGTCACCCTCAAGGCCACTGCCACGATGCGCGTCGAGCGGTGAACAGCAGGAACCGCCATGACCAGTGGCGAAATCACGCTGGACGTGGTACCACTTCGGGCCGTCACGGCCCGGGGCGGAAGGTGCCTGCGAGGCAAGCGAGGGGGAACCCGAGTGAAAATCGTGCGTCGGCTGGGCGCGGCGTCGCTCTCGGCCGTCATCGTCGGGGCCTTCCTCGTCGGCCCGTCGCCGGCAGCGGCCGACACGCCCGAGGTCTTCGCCGGGACGGCTGGGGCTCGCGCCCTCAATCTCAGCGTCCTCGGCATCAAGCTCACGGTGGGCTCGACCAACGCCTCCGCCAACTCCACGCCGATGGCCAAAGCCGACGGCGCCGGTGTCCTCCTCATCCCCGGGACGACCACCTCGGCCGCGGCGAACGGCCCGAACGCGAGCCAGAGCCCGCCCAAGGCGTGCGTGATCAACCTGCCGATCCAGGGGATTCTCAACCTCTCCGCCGCGTGCTCGGAGTCGAGCGCCTCGACCACCAACAACGCGCCCACCGCCAACAGCGCGGCCAGCGTGGCGGCGATCGACGTTGGCGTGATCGGGCTCGTGACCGACCTCCTGAAGCCGATCACCGATCCCCTCGTCCCCGTCGCCGACCAGCTGGTGGGCCAGGTCACCGGACTTCTGCAGCCTGTGCTCGGCAGCTCCCTCGACCCGTTGCTCGGCGGGCTCGGCATCGACGCCGACGACCCGGTCAGCAGCCTCCTCGAGGCCCTCGACAACGCCACCAACCTCGCCCAGGTCCGCCTGGGCACCTCGACCTCCAACGTCACCACCACCGCCCAGAAGGTGACCGCAGTGGGCAACGCCCAGGCCGGGCAGGTCGACGTGCTGCCCGGGCTGGCCGCCGGCGGGAGCCCGCTGATCTCGGTCGTCATCGGATCGGCGAAGGCGGTTGCGGAGTACGACCGGGGCACCGGCACGGCGACCCCCTCGTTCGACCCCGCCCTGCTCACGCTGAAGGTGCTCGGGCTCACCGTGCCGGTCGCCTTCGGCGCGCCGGTCACCCTCTTCCCGGGGACGGTGCTCGAGTCGACCATCTCCCTCGGCGCCGGCCGCTCGGTGACGAACCCCGACGGCACCGTCGCGGCGGTGGCCGACGGGGTGAAGCTCGAGCTGCTCAAGGGCCTCAACGGAGGCATCGTGTTGGAGCTGGCCCACGCCGAGGCGGCCGCCGGCGGGAAGCGCCCCACCGTCAGCCCGAAGCCGACGACGGCACCGCCGCCGGGCCCCAGGAAGGAGCTGGTGCGCACCGGTGGGCCCGACCCGATGCTCCCGATCGGCGCCGCCCTGCTGCTGGGCGCCCTCGTCCTCGGGCGGGTGGCCCGGGCCCGTCGCTGACCGGTCGCCGGTCGGTCAGGCGCCGGCCGGTCCTCATGCCCCGGTCCGGTTCGGTAACCTCGATCGTCCGCTCATGAAGTGCCTGGGCACCGTTCGTCCGACGAAAGCGCCGCCGTGCTCGTAGAGCTCCTCCGGTCCAAACCCTGGGTACGCCGGGCGCTGTCCGGCGTGTCCGTGCTCCTCCTCCTCGGAGGAGTGGCGCTCGTCGGCTACCCGTTCTTCACCAACGTCTGGCAGGACCGCGTCCAGGAGCGCCTCACCCGCCAGCTGGCCACGCCGCAGCTGGAGCAGGCTTACCGCGAGCGGCGCGTCGGCACGGGCGACAGCCTGACGCGGGTGAAGATCCCCCGTCTCGGGGTCGACGTCGTGGTCGTCGAGGGCACCACGCCCAGCGCCCTGCGAGCGGGCGCCGGCCACTACGCCGAGACGGCGCTTCCCTGCGAGACCGGGAATTTCGGCGTCGCCGGGCACCGGACGACCTTCGGAAAGCCCTTCTCCAACATCGACCAGCTCAGGCCCGGCGACACCATCCGGGTGGAGACGCCTGTCGGTGGTTGCGAGTACCAGGTGTCGCGCGACCCCTGGGTGGTCGACCCCGGCGAGATGACGGTGCTCGATCCCACAGACGACAAGTCCCTCACGTTCACGACCTGCCATCCGAAGGGGTCCGCCAAGGAGCGGTTGATCGTGCGAGCGACCTGGGTCAAGGACCTCAGCCGGACATGAACCGGTGGCGGGCGGGCGCCGCCGTCGGGTGGGTCGCCGCCGCGCTGCTCCTGTCAGCGGCCCCGGCGGCGGCCTTCGAGAAGCCCGCCGTGACCATCTCGGGTCCCCGCGACGGTCAGGTGCTGGTCGCCCCCACCATCTCCGGCACCGCCGAGATGACCAACGGGCTCAACTCCATCGTCGGGCTCACGATCGAGGTGCGTCCGACCGGCCGGGGCGACTCCAAGAGCTGCAACGGCCCTGGCTGCGGCGCCACCCTCGGAAGGCGGGCGGCGTCGTTCTCCTACTCGCCCCCCCTCGCGTACAACGGTCCCTACGAGGCCACGGTCACCGCGGTGGGCAAGGACATCCTCAACCTGCTCGGCGCGGACAACGAGTCGGGGAGCGCCACGAGGCGGTTCAAGGTCGAGGCCAAGCCGGCGTCGCCCAGGAACGTGAAAGCCCAGGTGAACCCCGACCGCACGGTTACCGTGAGCTGGTCGAGGAACGACGAGCCCGACCTGATCGGCTATCAGGTCCAGCGGCGCAGCGGCGGCTCCGCCTTCACCGCCGTCGACTCGGTCACCCAGCCGTCCGCCGGCTCGACCGTCTCCCTCACCGACCGGGCGCCGGCCGCAACCGGTGGGAGCTTCGAGTACGTCGTGATCGCCGCCCGCCCCAACGGCGACGGCAGCCCCCAGAACCCGGTGAGCTCCGGATCGTCGCCGACGGCGCCCGTCGCGGTCGCCGGCCCCGACGGCCGCCCGCCGGCCGCAGGCGCTCCCACGGGTGGCGGGGGCGGTGGCTCGTCGAGGGGCGGGGCCGTGTCGGCGTCGCTGCAGGTCTCGTCGTTCCTCGCGAAGGCCGGTGGGGGCGGGGTTCCGGCCGTCGCCCTGCCGTCCGTGGATGTTCCCGACGAAGGCTTCTCGTCGACCCTTCCCCTCGAGCTGCCCGAGGGCGAACTCGCCGCCGAGAGCCTCGAGGAGGACGGCGAGCTGGCCGTCGACGACGAGCCGGGCAGCGACGAGAGGCGGGCCGTGCTGATCCCCATCGCCGCCGGCCTGCTCCTGTGTGTGGCCGCCGCCCATCTGCGCTGGCTCAACCGGCGGATGGCCGACGCCTCGGTGGAGTCGGAGCTCCCGGCATGGTCTGAGGGTGACGTCGAGGACGCCGGCGCGGCCGTCTCCCTGGCCACCGCCACCGGCCCCGTGGCCACATCGGTGGAGGACGAGCAGGCTCCCGCCGGCGGTAAGGAGCCTCGCCGGAGGCGGCGCCGGCGCTCGGAGCCAGAACCGACGGACGTCGACGACGCCGCCGCGGCCGCTCCAGACGACGAGCTCCTGCGGCCGCCCGCACCCGAGGATGCTCGCTCCCTTGGTCGCCCCCCCACGCCCGTGGACGAGGGAGAGGATGAACCGGCGGAGGTGCTTGTCGCACCACCCGCCCGCAGGGGGTGGGGCCGCCGGGGACGCGGGGCGCGCCAGGACGAGGCGGCCGACACGGGAGCCGAGGCGGCGGTGGCGCCAGTGGAGCCGGCGGCTGTCGCGGCCGAGCCCGAGGCGACTCCCGCCGATG
>DASZJY010000287.1:0-5353 GCA_035947635.1 Acidimicrobiales bacterium
GCGTCGAGCACCCGCCCGAGGGCCTCCTCGGGCCCGCTGCCGCCGATCCGGGTGAAGAGGGGAGCGGTGCCCCAGACCCGCTCGACGGCCCGGCAGAGGGCGCCCATGGCCGGGTGGTCGACCGGGGTCAGGGCGGGGGCGACCGCCCCCTCGGGCCGGATCTGGACGTCGACGCCCGGCGGCACCCGGCTCCGGGCCCACCGCTCGAAGGCCTCGACCACCGTGTCGGGACGTTGGTCGGGGACCAGCCGGAAGGTGACCTTGCAGCTGCCCTTGGCCGGGACGACGGTCTTGATGCCCTCGCCGGTGTACCCGACGTCGATGCCGACGACGTCGCAGGTGGGACGGGTCCAGAGCCGCTCGAGCAGGGACCGGCCGGCCTCGCCTTCGAGGCGCCCGACGCCGGCCATGGCCCGCCACGCCTCCTCGTCCACCGGGATCTGCCGCAGCGACGCCTCCTCCGCCTCGGTGAGGGGGCGCACGTCGTCGTAGAAGCCGGGGACGGCCACCCGCCCGTCGGTGTCGTGAAGGTCGGCCACCAACCGGGCGACCAGGTGGGCGGGGTTGGGCACGGCGCCACCGAACAGACCGGAGTGCAGGTCGGACGTGGCGGTGCGCACGTCGACGTGGAACGAGACCAGCCCGCGCATGCCGACGCACACCGAGGGGACATCGGGCGCCCACATGTCGGTGTCGGAGACGACCACGACGTCGCAGCCCAGCCGGTCGCGCTCGGCAACCAGGAGGGCCTCGAAGTGGGGGCTGCCCACCTCCTCCTCGCCTTCCACCAGGAACCGGAGGTTCACCGGGAGGCGGCCGTAGGTGGCCAGCCAACCGCGGACCGCTTCGATCTGGTACATGACCTGACCCTTGTCGTCGACCGCCCCCCGGCCCCGGCACTCGCCGTCGGCGACGACGGGCGCGAACGGCGGCGACCGCCACTCGTCGAGGGGGTCGACGGGCTGGACGTCGTGGTGCCCGTAGACGAGGGCGGTGGGCGCGTCGGGCCCGGCGTGGAGGTGGTCGCCGTAGACGGCCGGCGCCCCTGCCGTCTCCAGCACCTCCACGTGGTCCATGCCCGCCCGTCGGAGCAGCTCGGCGGTGACCTCGGCCGAGCGGCGCACGTCGGCGGCGTGGCCCGGCTGGGCCGAGATCGACGGAACGCGGAGCCACTCGAGGAGGTCGGCGACGATGCGCTCGCTCTCGTTCTCGACCCACCGGGCCAGTACAAGGTCGGCAGCGGCCCCCACGGCCGGCCAGGGTACTTTGAGGCCCGGGAGGAACTGTGACATGGACGGCCCGAGGGGGGCAGGGGCCCCGCTTCGGGAGGAGGGCGGGGTTGGGGCCCCGCCCGGGAGGGGGACGACGGCCCGAGGGGGGCAGGGGCCCCGCTTCGGGAGGAGGGCGGGGTTGGGGCCCCGCCCGGGAGGGGGACATGGCAGGGGAGTTCGACGAGATCCGAGGGCGGTTGGAGGCGATCAGCGAGGAGCTGGCCGACCTCGCCCTCGTCCGACTGCGCGAGTCGATCGACGCCGGCGGCACCGAGCTCCCGGTGGACGAGCGCCGCCTCACCCGGGCCCGGCGGGCGGTCGACAAGGCGGCGGCGATCCTCGCCGAGCCCGACGACGCACGGTAGGCGTGCCGAGGTCCGCCATCACGCCGTCGGCCCTGGGGTACCGTGAAGGTTGTCCCTCCGAAGGCCGCGACGAGATGAAGCCGAGGTGAGGCGCCGGTGACCAAGCACATCTTCGTCACCGGTGGCGTGGCCAGCTCCCTGGGCAAGGGCCTCACCGCCTCGTCGCTCGGACGGCTGCTCAAGAGCCGGGGGCTCCGGGTCACCATGCAGAAGCTCGACCCGTACATCAACGTCGACCCCGGCACGATGAACCCCTTCCAGCATGGGGAGGTCTTCGTCACCGAGGACGGCGGCGAGACCGACCTCGACCTGGGCCACTACGAGCGGTTCGTCGACGAGAACCTCAACCGCGATTCCAACGCCACCACCGGCTCGATCTACCAGGCGGTGCTGGCCAAGGAGCGCAAGGGCGACTACCTGGGCGTCACCGTGCAGGTGATCCCCCACATCACCAACGAGATCAAGGCCCGCATCCTGCGGGTCGCCAACGACGACGTCGACGTGGTCATCACCGAGGTGGGTGGCACCGTCGGCGACATCGAGATCCTCCCGTTCCTCGAGGCGATCCGCCAGTTCCGCAACGACGTGGGCCGGGACAACGTCTGCTACGTCCACGTCACGCTGGTGCCGTTCATAGGGCCCTCGGGCGAGCAGAAGACCAAGCCCACCCAGCACTCGGTCACCGAGCTCCGGGGGCGGGGTATCCAACCCGACGCCATCGTGTGCCGCAGCGACCGGCCCCTCAGCGAGGGGCTCAAGCGGAAGATCTCGCTGCTGTCCGACGTGCCCGAGGAGGCGGTCGTCTCCGCCGTCGACGCCCGCAACATCTATGAGATCCCTCTCGTGCTCCACGAGGAGGGCCTCGACGACTACGTCTGCCGGCTGCTGCGCTTCGACCGGGAGGAGTACGCCCCCGACCTGGCCACCTGGCGGGCGCTCGTCGAGCGGGTCGAGGCGGCCACCACGCCCGTGCGTATCGGCCTCATCGGCAAGTACGTCGTCCTGCCCGACGCCTACCTCTCGGTGGTGGAGGCCCTGCGTCACGGCGGGTTCGACCATGGTGCCCACGTCGACGTCGACTGGGTGCAGGCCGAGGACGTCGAAGGCCTCCTGGCCGACGGCCGCCTGCGAGACCTCGACGGGCTGGTCATCCCGGGCGGCTTCGGCACCCGGGGGATCGAGGGCAAGATCGCCGCCGCCGGCTACGCCCGTGAGCACGGCGTCCCCTGCCTGGGCCTCTGCCTGGGCATGCAGACGATGACCATCGAGTTCGCCCGCAACGTCTGCGGGCTGGCAGGGGCCAACTCGTCGGAGTTCGACGGCGACACGCCGCATCCGGTGATCGACCTCATGGAAGACCAGCGGGAGGTCGTCAACTACGGCGGCACCATGCGGTTGGGCGTGTACCCCGCCCGCCTCCGGCCCGACTCGCTCGTCGCCCGCTCCTACGGCGAGACCATCGTCTACGAGCGTCACCGCCACCGCTACGAGTTCAACCCCCGCTACCGGCGGCGCCTGGAGGAGGCCGGGCTGCTGGCCGTGGGCACCTCGCCCGACAACCGCCTGGTCGAGTTCGTCGAGCTGGCCGGCCATCCCTTCTGGGTGGGGACCCAGGCCCATCCCGAGTTCAAGAGCCGCCCCGATCGCCCGCACCCTCTCTTCCGGGCCTTCGTGGGCGCCGCCCTCGATCGGGCGACCAGCCGCACGCCGGCCCCCCCGGCTGCCGCGCCGCTTCCCGTCGCCCACCCCTGAACCGATGTCGGAGGGCTTCCGGAAGCTGGGCGAGCGCGTCGTGCACGAGGGGTTCCTCATCACCACCGTCGAAGCGACGTTCGCCGACCCGTCGGGCGACACCTTCGAGCGCGACCTCGTGCACCATCCGGGCGCCGTGTCGGTCGTGCCGGTCGCCGACGGTGCCAAGGTGCTGCTCGTGCGGCAGTACCGGGCCGCCATAGACCGCACGCTGCTCGAGATCCCCGCCGGCAAGCGCGACATCGACGGTGAGGCACCCGAGGTCACCGCCGCCCGCGAGCTGGAGGAGGAGGTCGGCATGCGCGCCGGCCGCCTCCGCAAACTCGCCGAGTTCTACAACTCCCCGGGGTTCAGCGACGAGCACTCCCACGTCTTCCTGGCCACCGAGCTCGAGCCGACGGAGTCGACCGCCCACGGCGTGGAAGAGGAGCACATGACCGTCGAGGCCGTCGCCCTCGACGACGTGCCCCGCCTGATCCGGGCGGGCGAGCTGGTCGACGCCAAGTCGATCATCGGGCTCTGCCTGGCCCGGGAGCTGTTGGCCGGCGACGCCTGACTGCCCTCAGCGGGCACGGGGGTTCCGCTCGTAGCGGAACCGCACCGCGTTGCTGACGTTGCCGTTGGGGGTGCGCACGGTGACCTCCGCCTCGCCCACCGGGTGAGGGGGCGTCCGGAAACACAAGACGGCGACCTGGCGGCCACCACCGCCGCGCTGCGCGGTCGGCACCGCGATGCCGTCCACGAACACCGTTCCCTGGTCGAGGTTCTCACCACGGAGGCATACCTCGGTGCCACCCGCCTCCGGCCCGCTCTCCGGTACGAGCCGGTCGATCTCGGGCGGCGGCGTCGCCTCGTAGCGGAACCGCACCGGGTTGCTGACGTTGCCGTTGGGGGTGCGCACCGTGATCTGAGCGTCGCCGGGAGCATGGGGTGGCGTAGTGAAGCACAGCGAGGGCTCCTTCGAACCGCCCCGTTCAGTCGTGGGCACCGGATTGCCGTCCACGAGCACCGTGCCCTGGTCGAGGTTGCTGCCGGTCAGGCAGACTTCGGTGCCCCCCACGTCGGGACCGCGGCTCGGACGGATGCGGTCGATCTCAGGTGGCGGCGTGGCCTCGTAGCGGAACCGCACCGCGTTGCTGACGTTGCCGTTGGGGGTGCGCACGGTGATCCGGGCGTCGCCGGGCGCATGGGGCGGCGTTTCGAAGCACAGCCTCGCCTCGCGCCCGCCCCGCTGTTGGGTCGTTGGCACCGGAGTGCCGTCGACGTGGACGGTCCCCTGGTCGAGGTTGCTGCCGGTCAGGCAGACCTCGGTGCCGCCCACGTCCGGACCGCTGCTCGGGGTGATGCGGTCGATCTCAGGTGGCGGCGTGGCCTCGTAGCGGAACCGCACCGCGTTGCTGACGTTGCCGTTGGGCGTCCGCACGGTGATCCGGGCGTCGCCGGGCGCATGGGGAGGAGTGACGAAGCACAGCGAGGTGCTGCGCTCGCCTCCCGCCTGGCTCGTGGGCACCGGGTTGCCATCCACTAGGACGGTCCCCTGGCTCAGGTTGCTGCCGGTGAGGCACACCGTGGTGCCGCCCACGTCCGGACCGCGGCTCGGCCGGATGCGGTCGATGACCGGCGGCGGCGTGGCCTCGTAGCGGAACCGCACCGCGTTGCTGACGTTCCCATTGGGGGTGCGCACCGTGATCTGGGCGTCGCCGGGGGCGTGGGGCGGCGTCGTGAAGCACAGCGAGGGGTCGCGGCCTCCCGCGCGTTGGGTCGTGGGCACCGGACTGCCGTCCACCAGCACCGTCCCCTGAGCGAGGTTCCTGCCGCTCACGCACACCTCCGTGCCGCCCACGTCGGGACCGCGGCTCGGACGGATGCGGTCGATCTCAGGTGGCGGCGTGGCCTCGTAGCGGAACCGCACCGCGTTGCTGACGTTGCCGTTGGGGGTGCGCACGGTGATCCGGGCGTCGCCGG
>DASZJY010000288.1:0-3304 GCA_035947635.1 Acidimicrobiales bacterium
GGAGACGACGTCGGCAGAGGCGCAGCGCGCCCGCGAGGCGGCAGCTGCCGAGCTCCGGCACGCCGAGGAGGCCCGGGCCGAGGCGGGCCGGGAGCTGGAGGCGGCGAGGGCGGTGCGGCTGAGCGCCGAGAGCGAGGCCGCGACCCTCCGTGACGCCGCTGCCGCCGAGGCCGGCCAGCTCCGGGAAGCGGCCTCCGCCGAGCTGGCACGGGCCCGGGAGCTGCGGGCCGAGGCGGCCCGCGAGCGGGAGGCGGCCCGAGAGCTTCGGGCCACCGCCGAGCGGGAGGCGGCCGCCCTGCGGGAGGCGGCGTCGGCCGAGACGGCCCAGCTCCGTGAGGCCGCCTCCACCGAGCTGCAGCGGGTGCAGGCCAACCGGGCGGAGACCGACCGCGAGCTCGAGGCGGCCCGAGAGCTTCGGGCCACCGCCGAGCGGGAGGCGGCCGCCCTGCGGGAGGCGGCGTCGGCCGAGACGGCCCAGCTGCGCGAGGCGGCGGCCGCCGAGCTCGGGCGGGCGAAGGAGGTCCGGGCCGACACCGACCGGGAGCTGCAGACGTTCCGCGAGCTCCGCGTCGAGGTGGAGGGCGAGGCGGCCGCCCTCAGGCGATCCGCGGCGGCCGAGGCGGCCGAGCTCCGCGACGCCGCCACGCGGGAGCTCCACCGGGCCCAGGAGGTGCTGGCGGTCGTCGAGCGGGACCGCGAGCTGGCCCGGGAGCGCCTGGGCCAGGCCGAGGAGGAGGCGGCTCGGCTCGTCCGGGTGGCCGAGCAGCGCGCCGCCGAGCTCGAGCGGTCCGCCCAGAACGACCTGGAGGCGGCGCAGCGGGAGCTGGAGGTGGCGCTCGAGCTCAGGACCGAGGCGGAGAGCCAGCTCTCGACGGTTCCCCGCGCCGGAGGCGGGAGCGGGGAGCCGGAGCCGGACCTCGGGTAGGGCCGCCTACCATGCACCTGTGACCGCGGCCACACCGATCGTCGCGACCAATGACGAGATCACCGGCATCGCCTTCGACGACCGCGGCCTGGTGCCCGCCATCGTGCAGGAGCAGGGGACCGGTCGAGTGCTCATGCTCGCGTGGATGAACGAGGAGGCGCTGCGCCGCACCCTCGACACGGGGCGGACCTGGTTCTGGAGCCGGTCACGCCGGGAGCTGTGGTGCAAAGGCGAGACGTCGGGCGACCGCCAGTGGGTGCGCGAGGCGTACTTCGACTGCGACGCCGACGCCGTCCTGGTCGTCGTCGAGCAGGAGGGGAGGGGTGCCTGCCACACCGGCGAGCGCACCTGCTTCTATCGCGCCTTCGGCAGCGCAAGCGGGAACGAGAGCGGTCACCGGCGTGCTGCGGCCGACTAGAGAGGACTTCCACCGCCTGGCCGCCGACCACACCGTGGTCCCGGTCTGGCGGGAGCTGGTGGCCGACCTGGAGACGCCGGTCTCCGCCTTCCTCAAGCTGGCCGGCGAGCAGCCCGGCTTCCTCCTGGAGTCGGTGGAGCACGGCGACCGGTGGGGGCGGTTCTCCTTCGTCGGTCGCGAGCCCTCGACCGTGCTGGTGGCGCGCGACGGGCGGGTGGCGGTGGAGGGCCGCCCACCGGTGGACGTTCCCCTCGACGGCGGCGTGCTGGCGGCGGTCGAGGCGCTGCTCGCCGCCTACCGCTCGCCGCCGATGCCCGACCTCCCGCCCCTGCACGGAGGCGTCGTCGGGTTCGTCGGCTACGACGTGGTGCGGGAGGTCGAACGCCTTCCCAACGTGCCTCCGGACGACCAGGGCCACCCCGACGCCGTCCTCTCGGTCATCGGCCAGATCGCCGCCTTCGACCACTGGCGTCAGCGGGTGTTCCTGATCGACAACGCCGTCGTTCCCGGAGGCGCCACGCCGGTCGAGCTCGACGCCGTCTACGAGCGGGCGGGCCGCCGCGTCGACGAGATGGCTGCCGACCTGGGCCGCCCCCTCCAATACGTGCCGGTGACCCCGCCCTCGCCCGGCGATCCCCTTCCCGAGGTGCGCTCCACCGTCGGGCGTCAGGCCTACTGCGACGCCGTGGCGGCGGCCAAGGAGCACATCTTCGCCGGCGACATCTTCCAGGTCGTGCTCTCGCAGCGCTTCGACCTCGACCTGGGCGCCGACCCCTTCGACGTCTACCGGGTGCTGCGCCAGGTGAACCCCAGCCCCTACATGTACTTCCTCCGCCACCCGGCAGTCAGCGTGGTGGGCTCGTCACCCGAGCCCATGGTGCAGCTGCGCGACCAGCGGGTGGTGTCGCGGCCCATCGCCGGCACCCGCCCCCGCGGCCGCACCGACGAGGAGGACCGGCGGCTCGCCGGCGAGCTGTCCGAGCACCCCAAGGAGGTGGCCGAGCACGTCATGCTCGTCGACCTGGCCCGCAACGACGTCGGCCGGGTCGTGCGCTTCGGCACCGAGACGGTCGACGAGCTCATGACCCTCGAGCGCTACAGCCACGTGATGCACCTGACCTCGCAGGTCTCCGGTCTGCTGCGGGCCGGCCAGGGGCCGATCGACGTGTTGCGGGCAACGCTGCCGGCGGGCACCGTCTCCGGCGCGCCCAAGGTCAGGGCCATGCAGATCATCGACGACCTGGAGGGCACCAAGCGGGGGCCCTACGCCGGCGTGGTGGGGTACTTCGACTTCTCCGGCAACCTCGACACCGCCATCACCATCCGCACGATGCTCGTCACCCCCGACGGGCGGGCGTCGGTGCAGGCGGGGGCGGGGATCGTCGCCGACAGCGACCCCGAGGCTGAGGACGACGAGTGCCGGAACAAGGCGGCCGCCCTGCTCGCGGCCGTCCCCGCCGCCCGCCGCATGCGGGCCGGTGCCGCCGGGGTGCAGGTGGGATGACCGAGGCTCCCGACATCACGTCCGACTATCTGGCCCTTCGGCGCGAGGCGGGGGCGGTCGACCTCGCCCGCGACGTGGTGCGCGTGGCCGGCCCCGACGCCTTCTCGTTCCTACAGGGCCAGCTCTCCCAGGACGTGAACCTGCCCGTCGGCGGGTCGGCGTGGTCGCTGCTGCTGCAGCCCCAGGGCAAGGTGGTGGCGCTCCTGCGGGTGGTCAGGGAGGACGAGGAGTCGTTCCTCCTCGACACCGACGGCGGGTGGGGTGGCGCCGTCGTCGAGCGCCTGCAGCGCTACAAGCTCCGGGTCACGTGCGACATCACGCCCCTCGAGTGGCGGTGCGTCGCCGTGCGGGGCCCGCAGGCGCACGAGGTGGCCGGTGCGGGCAAGGGGCTGGCGGCGGTGGCCGACTGGCCCGGGCTGCCGGGGGTCGACCTGCTGGGCGAGGCCCCGGCCCCGCC
>DASZJY010000289.1:0-7573 GCA_035947635.1 Acidimicrobiales bacterium
CCTGGTGGCCCCGTGCTTCGTCGACGGAAACCTGATCGGCTGGGCGGCCAACCGGGCTCACCACGCCGACCTCGGCGGCATGACGCCCGGCTCGATTCCGCCCGAGGCCACCGAGATCTACCAGGAGGGGTTGCGCATCCCGCCCGTGCTGCTCACCGACGAGGTGGTCGCCGTCCTGTGCGCCAACTCCCGCACGCCCGACGAGCGCCGGGGCGACCTCGACGCCCAGCGGGGGGCCAACGTGGTCGGCGTCGAGCGGTTGGCCTCCTTCGCCGACGCGCCCCTCGGCGAGGTCACCGACTACGGCGAGCGGCGGATGCGGGCGGCCCTGTCGGAGGCGCCCGACGGCACGTGGACCTTCGAGGACCAGCTCGACTCCTGCGGGCCGGGCGACGAGCAGCAGCGCCCCGCGTGCATCCGCCTGGCCCTCACCATCGAGGGCGACCACGCCACCTTCGACTTCTCGGGCACCGACGACCAGCGCCGCGGGAACGTCAACGCCGTCGAAGCGGTCACCGTGAGCGCAGTGGCATTCGCCATCCGCTCGGCCGTCGACCCCACCATCCCGGCGAACGGCGGGGCCATGCGCCCGGTCACCGTCGTCGCCCCCGAGGGCACGGTGGTCAACGCCCGGCCGCCGGTGGCGGTGGGGGCCGGCAACGTGGAGGCGAGCACGAGGGTCGCCGACGTCTGCCTGGGCGCCCTGGCCCAGGCCCTCCCCGAGCGGGTGGGCGCAGCCAGCCAGGGCACGATGAACAACACGCTGCTCGGAGGCGACGGCTGGGTGTACTACGAGACCGTCGCAGGTGGCCAGGGCGGCCGTCCGCACCAGGCGGGCATGAGCGGCGTGCACACGGGCATGACCAACTCGAAGAACACGCCCGCCGAGGCGCTGGAGCGGGCGTTCCCCCTGCGGGTGCGCCGCTACCGGCTGCGCCGCGGGAGCGGCGGGGCCGGCCGCTTCCCCGGCGGCGAGGGCATCCACCGGGACCTCGAGGTGCTGGAGGACTGCACCCTCAGCCTCATCACCGAGCGACGCTCGTCGCGACCCTGGGGGCTGGCCGGCGGCGAGCCAGGAGCTCCGGGCGAGAACTGGCTCCTGCGCCGAGGAGACGAGGACCGGGCCGAGCGCCTGGCCGACAAGTGCACCGTCCGCCTCCGGGCCGGCGACGTCCTGCGCATGCTGACCCCTGGCGGCGGTGGCTACGGCCCGCCCACGAAGGACTGACTCGTCGGGCGCCCTTGTTGTCACACGTGGCTCCCGGCATGTCTCTCGTCTCGGCCGCCGACGGAGATCGCGATGCGCTCTCCGCCCTCCTCCGCGAGCTGCAGCACCCGATGTTCCTCTGGCGCTCCGGTTCCTGGCCGATCCCCAAGGGGCCGAGGACGCGCCGAGATCCTCGAGCGCGCTCGCGAGGCGTTCCGCCGCGAGCGCCGGCGTGCAAGCCTTGCCCGGTGCCGACCAGACGGAGGGCGCCCGACGCCGAGCTCGGGGCAGACCGGTAGCCGATGGTCGAGGCGGTGATCTTCGACTGGGGCGGGACGCTCTCGGTGTTCGTCCAGTCCGAGCTGGTGGACGCCTGGCGGCTGGCGGCGCGCCACCTGGCCCCCGAGCGGGAGGACGAGCTCACCGAGCGGCTCGTGGCGGTGGAGGCGGCGTTCTGGGCCACCACGTCGAGCCACCAGCGCAGCGCCACCCTCGCCGACCTCCTCGACGCCGCCACCCGGGAGCTCCAGCTCGACGTGGCCGAGGCCCTTCTGGAGGAGGCCGCCGTCCGCCACCTCGACGCCTGGACCGACCACATCCGCCACGACCCCGACGCCGGCCCGACCCTCGCCGCCCTCCGGGAACGGGGGTTACGCATCGGCCTGCTCTCGAACACCCACTGGCCCCGGGCGTTCCACGAGCGCTTCCTCGAGCGCGACGGGCTGGCCGAGCTCATCGACGCTCGCCTCTACACGAGCGAGATGCCCTACCAGAAGCCCCACGCCGACGCCTTCGCCGCCGCCCTGAAGGCCCTCGACGTCGACGACCCGTCCGATGCCGTGTTCGTCGGCGACCGGCCGTGGGACGACGTGCATGGCGCCAAGGGCGCCGGGCTGCGCGCCGTCCTCCGGCCCAACCCCTTCGTCGAGCCCTACGACGTCCAGCCCGACGCCGTGATCGAGCGCCTCCCGCAGCTGGTGGAGCTCGTCGACTCCTGGCGCTCGCTCTAGTGCCCAGCTGGGAGCGTGTTGATCTACTCAGGTCGGGCCTTCGGCCCGAAGCGCCGACCAGCAACTACGCGGTCTCATTCGGCTGGTCGGCGCGATAGAACAACACGCTCCTATCGCACGTTCATCACGCCCCGCATGCCGTAGTCCCAGTGGCCGGGGAGGTGGCACCCCAGCAGCACCCGGCCCGGGCGGGAGAACGTGTAGGTGGTGGTCGCGGTGCCGCCGGCGGGCACCGAGACCTCGCCGGGGCGGTCACCGTGATGCGCCTCGGAGCCCCGCTCGTGGACGTCCTGCACGCGCTGGTCGCCGACGATCAGCTCGTGGGCGATCGGGTCGCCGTTGCGGACCACGAACCGCACGGTGGTGCCCGGTCGGACCTCGAGCTCGGCGGGCGAGAACCGCGAGTACCGCACGTCGAGGGTGACGGTGCGCTCCTGGGGCGACGGCGGAGGCGGAGAGACGCCGGTGGCGGCCACCGCCCACCCGGCCGCCGACGTCGCCACCACGAGCAGCACCACAGCGAGGCGGCCCCGCCTCATGCCGGCGATCCGTCGTCGTTCCGGAACAGCAACCCCGCGGCGGCCGCACCGATCACCGCAACGCCTGCACCGGCGATCACCAGCCCGAGGGCCAGACCGGACCTTCCATCGCCACCGCCGTCCTCGCCGCCGCCGTCCGCGCCACCGCCGTCCTCGCCGCCCCCGACCACCGCTCCCTCGCGCAGGCCGGCGGCCGAGGCCGAGGGCCGGTCCGCCCCCGTGGCGTCCACGGCCAGGTCGTAGGTGAGGTCTTCGGGCGACGCCGCCACCCGAAGGTAGGAGAGCCACATGCTCTCGGGCACCCAGCCCATGCCGGCGTCAGAGCGCAGGTCCCCGAGCAGCGAGCCCGACGCCCGCTCCTGGCGGACGAGCTGCAGGCCGGGCGCCTCGTCGCCCGGGAGCAGGGCCGGTCGACGCTCGGTCAGCAGGAACACGTCGGCGTCGACCCGCTCGTTGGCCTGGCGGCCCAGACCGAGGATCCGCAGGGGCACCCAGGGGTTGGACGTGGGGATGGTGAGGTGGACGGGGATGCCGTCGCCCAGGCTCAGCCCTCGCTGGCGGGCGGCGTCGGCGTCGAAGCGGGCGGCCAGGAAGATCGGGCTGCGGTTGGCGTAGAAGTCGAGGACCTCGGGGGCGTCGGGCGAGAGAAGGAAGCCGTTCTGGGCGGCCCATTCCCCGACCGCCGTGCCCCCGCCCTTGAGGACGGTGAGGTCGAGGGCGTCGACGCGCGTTTGCAGCAGGACCTCGGCCGGCGCCGCCGCGTCGGCGGCCAGCTCGACCGCGCCGCTCGTGGCTCGAGCCTCCCTGGGCGCCACCTCCCGCACCAGGCGCTGGAGCGTCCAGTCCCCGCCCCGCTCGACGTTGGTGGGGACGCCGGGCAGCGGCACGATCGACCCGAAGGCGCCGCCCGGCCCGGCGAAGCGGAACGAGGTCACGTAGTGCTCGACGCCCTCGTGATAGGCGGCAAGCGTCGTCGTCTTGACGAGAGTGACAGTGCCGTTCGGACCGATCAGCCCTCCGCAGGCGAGGGCCGGGCCCGCTCCCAGCACGATCGCCGCCACCACCGCCAGCGGAACCAGGACCCTGCGCATGGACGGAACCTCCGTGCCAGCGGGCGCTCGTCGCCCGATCGCAGGCTTGGACGATCGCCGAGCGGAAGTGGTTCCCGGGGGGCTCCTGCCCGTTCTGGGCACGCTGATGCGCACAAATTGCCGATGCGCGTGCCCGGGTCCGCTTACTTCCTCCGCGGGCCGATGGTGTCCATCCACACGGGGTCGTAGCCGGCGCCGCGCAGGGCGGCGGCGACCTCGGCGGGCGAGCGGGTGTCGCTGATCTCGAACTGGGGCTCGGCCTCGCTCTCCGCCGCGTACCCACCCGGCTCGGTGTGCGACCCGGCCGACATCTGGGTGACGCCGAGACGGGTCAGGCCGTCGCGCATGGGCGCCGCCTCCCGGGTGGACAGCGACAACCCGACGTCCGGCAGCACCAGGCGCAGGGCGCAGATCAGCTGGACGAACTCGCGATCGTCCACCGGGCGGGCGGGCTCGAACCCTCCCGCAGCCGGTCGCAGGCGGGGCAGCGAGATTGACACCTGGCAGCGCCACCACCGGCGGATCAGCGCCTGGGCGTGCGCCGCCACGACAAGGGCGTCGACCCGCCAGTCGTCGTGCAGCCCGAGGAGGGCGCCGACGCCGAGCTGGCGCATGCCCGCCGCCGCCCCCCGGTCGGGCGCAGCCAGCCGCCACTCGTAGTTGCGCTTCTTGCCGCGGACGTGGGTGGCGGCGTAGGTCGCCCGGTCGTAGGTCTCCTGGTAGACGACGAGCCCCTCGCAGCCGGCGTCGACCAGGCGGCGGTAGGTCGGCGTGTCCCAGACCTGTACCTCGACCGACACCGACGGCACCACGTCAGCGACCGCCCGCACGCAATCCGCCAGGTAGTCCTTCGACACGATCCGCGCGTGCTCACCCGACACGAGCAGCACGTGGCGGAACCCCCGCTCGCGAAGGGCGGCGGCCTCGGTGCTCACCTCGTCCACCGACAGCGTCCGGCGGGCAATCTCGTTCCCGGCCGAGAAGCCGCAGTAGGTGCACGTCGAGGCGCACACGTTGGACAGGTACAGGGGTGCGAACAGCCGCACGACTCGGCCGAAGCGGCGCACCGTCAGCTCGTGGGCGGCGGCGGCCAGGTCGTCGAGGCGGTCGGCGGTGGCCGGCGACAACAACACGGCCAGGTCGTCGAGGCCCCGCCCGCGAGCTCGCAGCGAGCGCTCGACGTCGGCGGCGGTGGCGTCGGCCGCCCTCCGGCGGAGGCGGTCGAGGTCGTCGTCGAGGAAGGCCAGGACGTCGGCCGCCGCCGACTCCGACGGCACCTCCTCCGCCCGGGGCTCGAGGGTGACGGGGAAAGTGGCCACGAACGACGGCTAGGAGAGGAAGCCGGTGAGGGGCGAGGACGCCTCGGCCACCCGAGCCCGCGCCGGCAGGCCGGCCCGGAAGCCCCCTCGCCCCGCCTCGACGGCCAGGCGGAAGGCGGCGGCCATGGCCGCCGGGTCGCCGGCGGTGCCGATGGCGGTGTTGACGAGGACGGCGTCGGCGCCCAGCTCCATGGCCTCGGCCGCCTGCGACGGTGCACCGATGCCGGCGTCGACCACCACCGGCACGAGCGACTGCTCGACGATGATCTCGAGGGCGGCCCGCGTGCGCAGCCCCTGGTTGGAGCCGATCCACGACCCGAGGGGCATCACCGTGGCGCACCCCACCTCCTCGAGCCGCTTGCACAGGACCGGGTCGGCGTTGACGTAGGGCAGGACGGTGAAGCCGTCGGCGCACAGCACTTCGGCCGCCTTGAGCGTCTCGACCGGGTCGGGAAGGAGGTAGCGGGGGTCGGGCGTCACCTCCAGCTTGATCCAGGTGGGCAGCCCGGCGGCCCGGGCCAGCCGGGCGAGGCGCACCGCCTCGTCGGCGTCGTCGGCCCCGCTCGTGTTGGTCAGCAACAAGACCCTCTCGGGCGGGAGGGCGTCGAGGATGTCCTCGCTGGCCGTCGGGTCGACGCGGCGCAGCGCCACCGTCACCATCTCGGTGCCCGACGCCGCGACGGCGGCGGTGAGCGAGGCGTTGGACGGGAACTTGCCGGTGCCCAGGAACAGGCGTGAGCGGAACTGGCGCCCGGCGATCACCAGGTGGTCGTGGTCGGCCTCGGTCGGCTGCTGCATCGGAACGCTCCCTTCGGCCGCATTACCGGCCCGGTCATCGGAAGGGTCGCGAACCGCTCGTGTCCGCCTCTCAGCCCGGCGCTCCGAGCTCCCCTGCGTCGCGTCCACGATACCCGCGTCCTACGGTTGTCCCGTGCGGTACTGGACCGTCGACGAGGCGCGGGCCTATCTGCCCCGGCTCCGTGAGCTGGTGGGCGTCATCCGCCACGCCGCCCTGGTGCGGGCCGGGTCGGCGCCGTCCCCCAACGGCCAGCGGTCGCCGATGGTCGACGCCCAAGAGGCCTACGAGGAGCTGAGCGCCGGCGACATCATCCTGCGCGACGCCACCACCGGCCTCGTCGACTTCCACGCCCGAGGCGCCGACGGCGTCGTGTACTACCTGTGCTGGCGCCTGGGCGAGGACGACCTGGCGTGGTGGCACCGCCCCGAGGACGGCATCGCCGGTCGCCAGCCACTCCCTCGCGACCCCGAATGAGCGCAGCGAACCAGGAGGCACCGTGAGCACTCGGAAGCTCATCGTGGCCGCCCTCCTCTGCGGGCTGGTGATCCTGGTGGCGTTCGCCGTCCAGGTGACGCTGGCGACGAGGTGACGCGGCGCGGGAGAAGGGCCGGGCGGCGAACCGAGGGCCCGACGATCCAGGCCGTGCAGCTGCGCTGGCCGTGGGTGATGCGACCGCTCGAGGTGCTCGACGCCCTTTCCAGCCCACGGCGGTGGTTGTGCCGCCTCCGCCCCGGCGGCGACAGCAGGCACAGCGCTGGCGTCGACAGCACTCGGGCGGCCGAGGCGCTGAACCGAGTGCTCGGCCGCCTGTCACCGGCGCGCGACCGCCTGCTCAGCCGCAGCCGCCTGCTCGCGACCGTGGAGTGGAAGGTCCGCAAGCTCGTCTGGTCGGTCCTCTGGGGGTCAGTGGTCTGCTAACGGCTACGACCAAAGAAGCCGCCCGTCCCCCAGGACGAGAGGCGGTCGAGCTGGTGCCCGCCTGGCGGAGCTACCCCGACTTCGATTGCGAGCTGCTGGTCGTCCCCGACGACGTGCCGTGCCACGAGACCTCGTTGTTCGCCGAGCTCGCCGTGCAGTTCCTCCACCTGATGCAGGACGTGTTCCCCATCACCGCCTCGCACCAGCCGCCCGCGTCCTTCGACCCCGACCAGCGGCTCGCCGAGGGCTACACGCGCGCCTACCGCCTCATCCGCACGCCGCCCCGATGGCACCCCGAGCTGGCCCAGGCGGCACGGGAGGGCAACCTCCTCGGGGCGCTGGCGGCCGGGGGCCCCTTCGCCAAGCTCCTCGAACGGGCCGAGCCGGGCTCGCCCCACCCATACACGATCGACCTCCGGCGCATGAGCGACTAGGCGGTCCGCCCTGGCCTCGCCCGGCTCGGGTGCCGGGTCCACTTCGACGTCGTCGACAGGCGCCTCCGGGTGGCGGCCATCGAGAGGGATGGCGAGACGGTCGAGCCGGGCGACCACCGGTGGGACTTCTTCGAGCGCGTCGCCCTGTGCTCGCTGGTCACCCACCTGACGGTGTGGCGCCACGGCATGCAGTTCCACGTGGCGGGTCTGGCGCCCGTCGCGGTGGCCGTCCACAACATGCCCCCCGACGACCCAT
>DASZJY010000290.1:0-3310 GCA_035947635.1 Acidimicrobiales bacterium
CCTCTTTCCGTCCACTTCTTCGGCACATTTACCAGGCCCCCAACGCCAAGCATCACCGGGCCGACGACGCCGTCCTACTGCCCCTGTGTCCCCACGGGCGCGGTCCCCAACGAGCGGGCCCAGTTCACGGCCCGCCAGCAAGGGCAGGGACACGAGTCACGGAACGCCACCTCATCGCCGTCGGCGCGCTGTCTCACCCGAGCTGTACACGCCGCGCGGCTCACGGGGTGGACGCGGCGGGTCGTCGACAGCACGACGATGTGTCTCCGTCACGACGAGGCGCCCTCGTCGCCGGATCCCCCCGGCGGACTCGGGGCGTCGGTCCGCCACTGGGCGATGGATCCGGCCAGGATGCCCGCGAGGCCGCTGAAGGGCTCGCCGATGTGGACTCCGTTGTCGTCGATGGTGAACTCGCGTATCCGCCCGTCGTGGGCTGAGCCCCGCACCTTGAGCACGGCGAGCGCCCGGCGCACGGCCCCCGCCACCTCCACGTAGCGGAGCAACACGATGGCGTCGGTCAGAGCGGAGGCGTGGCTCTCGGTGACCGATTGAGTGCCCAGCAAGCTGGTGGTAGCGGAGGTGAAGAGACTGGAAACGTCGTGCTGGCGCAGGAACGAGGTCAGGCCGATGATGAAGTCGCGCAGCCCCCTCTGGGTGGCGACGCGCTCGAGGGCCGACAGGTTGTCGATGACGATCCGCTGGGGCTGGAACTCGTCCAGGAGCTGGCGGATGCTCACGTAGTGGTCTTCCAGGGAGGCGACCTCGGGGTACTCACTCACCACGCGGAGGAGGCCGGAGCGCTCCATGGCGTCGAGGTCCATGCCCCAGCTGAGGGCGTTCCTCAGGATCTGGTCGCGGCTCTCCTCGAACGACTGCAGCAGGCACCGCTCGCCCGCAGCGATCCCGGCGGCAACGAAGGTGCTGGCCATGATGGTCTTGCCGACGCCCGTGGGGCCGGACACGAAGGTGACCGTGTCCCGGTAGGCCCCGCCGCCGTACATGGCGTCGAGCTCGGCGTTGCCGAGGCTGACCCGCTCCTGCGACGCCCGCTGGCGCATGGTGATGAGCGCGAGGGGGATCACCGAGATGCCCTCGCCGGGGACGATCGTGAACGAGAACTCCCCGCTTCGGTGAGGGGCGCCGCGAAGCTTGAGGATCTCGACCGAGCGGCGGCGCTTCTCCTCCTCGATGACGTTGCGCAGAATGACCACGTTGTCGGAGACGAACTCCTCCACGCCGAAGCGGGCGACGGCGTCGTACTCGTGGGTGCGCTCGGCAGTGAGCACGGCGGTGATGCCCAACTCCCTCAGCGCGGCGATGACCCTGGACAGCTCGAGACGGACGACGGCAGGGTCCTGGAAGCGGGAGAAGACTGCCCCCAAGGAGTCGAGAACGACGCGCTCAGCCCCCACGGTGCTCGCCGCGTGGCGGACACGAGCCACCAGGGCGTTGACCTCGTAGGCGCCGGCCACGATCTGCTCGTCGAGGTCGGGCGAGGCGTCGACGAAGGCCCACGTGCCCTCGGCCTCCCAGCTGGTGACGTCGAAGCCGAGGGATGCCAAGTTGTCCCGCAGGTCGTCGGGGCGCTCCTCGAAGGTGACGAACACGCCGGGCTGGTGGAACCGCCGTATGCCCTGGGCGAGGAACTCGGCGGCGAAGACGGTCTTGCCGCTCCCGGTGGTTCCCGCCACCAGGGTCGCCCGGCCGGCGGGCAGACCACCCAAGGCGATGCTGTCGAAGCCGCTGATGCCGGTGGCGAGCTTCGGAACCCGGTCGTCGAGGGGGCTCAGCGTGGGCCTCCTTCCACAGTCCCACTGTCGTGGGCAGGGAGGTCGAGGGCGATGGCTGCCAGGTCGCTGTCGGACAGGTCTCCAATGACGCGCCGGCGGGGCAAGGGAGCCAGCTTGAGGACCGTCGGGGTGGCCATGATCCGCGCCACCTCGGCCCGGTTTGGCTCATGGAGCACGTCGACGACTTCCAGCTCGTAGTCGCCGGGCACTCTCGCTTCGCAGAGCTCCCGGAGGTTGGTCACCGCCACGCGGGAGGACGGCCTGTGGCCCACCACGTAGATCCTGTACGAGTACGTAGCCATCGCCGCCACCTATGGGCTTCTGGGAAGCCGCCCATCGTAGGTGGGGAAGTCAGCGAGGTCTGACGTTGGCGCCCGACAGCCGCACACTCCTTCACATGGCGAGGACCGACCCGGAGTCGGCCGAGACGATTGGGCCGAACGCCTCGAGGGGACGCGGTGCTCGGGCCGGCGCGACGGGCCCCCATTGATGGACGACGGAGGGCGACGCCGAGGTCGCTGTGTCCCGAATCGCCCGGGCTTGTCGCAGGTCCGAAGCGTCGGCCGCGCGACTGGCGGCATCCAGGTGGCCGTCGCCGCGATCTCGCGGTCGAGCTGGTCGAGGCGACGGTACGCCTCGGGGTATTCGGACCGGGAGTGGGAATGAGTCCGGCTTTGATCCTCGGACTCGGCCACCTCCCTCTCGGCCTCGGGCAGCTCGGCGGCGAGGCGGGCCCGCTCGACCGCCGCCAGCCGCTCGAAGGCTCCCGCAAGGATGGTTCCCGTTCGAGGGCGTGCTCGGCCTGGCGACGGAGCTGGTGGCGCTCTCGCAACCCGGCCCCCTCCGCTCGAGCCAACACGAGCGGTGCTCGGTGACGGCCTGACGCCACGCCCGGGCGGCCGCGCCCACGTCGCTCTGCCTCCACACGCCCCAGCCCTCTCTCCGTTCGAGGTCCCGGAGCTGGGCCTGCAGATGACGCACACGCACCTCGGCCTGGTGGAGCGCGAAGCCGGGATCGGCGGGGATGGCCGCGGCAAGCGCCTCCCGCTCGGCCACCAGGCGGGCGTGGCGCAGGGCGGCCGACAGAGCAACTGCCGGGACAACCCCTGTGACAACTCCCTCGCCCGCCGGCGTCCCGGCGTCGATGGCCCAGCCGATTCGCCGCCAGTGCGCCATGCTCTGCTCAGGTCCTCGACAGCCTGCTCCACCGGGTCGGCGACGATGGGGCACGTGGGCACGAAGATTGCTCCGTCAACGATCCCCCAGGAGCCGCAACTCTCTGAGCAGCCACTTCAGGGTGGAGACGACCGGACTCGAACCGGCGACCCCCTGCTTGCAAAGTAGAGATCACCCATGCGCCCACCAGCGACTTTGCGCGTCATCGCAGGTCACGACCCGTTTCTCCTCCACGTTGTAGCGCACTGTAGCCACCTCGAAAGCGATGCGGTGTGGACTCTGTGTGGACTCGGCGGGTAGGCGCTCGGCCGCGGATCGTTCGTGCCGGTTTGACGCGCAAGCGC
>DASZJY010000291.1:0-1850 GCA_035947635.1 Acidimicrobiales bacterium
GGTCAAGGACCCGGTGCAGGACCGTGTCGTGTGGCAGGAGTACCTGGAGACGGTCGTCAAGGAGCGGGAGGGCTGGGCCGACCTCTACCGCTCCTGCCGCGAACTGGGATGACCGGCCGGGGAGGCCGGTCCCGGCAAGCATCCCTCGGCCCGCCCTCGACGACGGTGGGCCGATGACCGTCAGGATCTTCGGGATCCGCCACCACGGGCCGGGGTCGGCCCGCAGCCTGCGCGCCGCCCTGGAGGCGTGGAGGCCCGACGCGGTGCTGGTGGAGGGGCCACCCGAGGGAGCCGCCGTGCTGCCCCTCGCCGGGCGTGAGGAGATGCGTCCTCCGGTGGCGCTGCTCGTGTACGTGCCGGCCGAGCCGTCGAGGGCCGCCTTCTGGCCCTTCGCCGCCTTCTCGCCCGAGTGGCAGGCCGTCACGTGGGGGCTGGCGCACGGGGCTGAGGTCCGCTTCGTCGACCTGGCCACCTCGGCATGGCTGGGGGACGGCAGCGACAAGCCCGACCGGCGGGCGCCCCGCTCGCCCGACCCCCTGGGGTGGCTGGCCGAGGCGGCCGGCTACGGCGACCCCGAGCGCTGGTGGGACGACATGGTCGAGCACCATCGTGACGGCACCGGTCCGTTCGAGGCGGTTGCCGAGGCCATGGCCGCGGTGCGGGAGGGGGAGGTGCCCGGCGCCGATCCCCACGAGGCCCGGCGCGAGGCGGCCATGCGCCAGGGCGTGCGGGCGGCCCAGCGCGAGGGGTTCGAGCGCATCGCGGTGGTGTGCGGGGCCTGGCACGCGCCGGCCCTGGCCGACGTGAAGGGCGGGGCCACCGCCGACGCCGCCCGGTTGCGAGGTCTTCCCCGCACGAAGGTGGCGGCCACGTGGGCCCCGTGGACCTACGGGCGGTTGGCATGGGCCAGCGGCTACGGCGCGGGCGTCACCTCGCCCGGCTGGTACCACCACCTGTTCACCGCCCCCGACCGGGTGGTCGACCGCTGGCTGGTGAAGGTCGCGCACCTGCTCCGGGAGGAGGACCTCGACGCCTCGTCCGCCTCCGTCATCGACGCCGTCCGCCTGGCCGACACGCTGGCCGCACTGCGGGGCCGCCCCCTCGCCGGGCTGGCCGAGGTCACCGACGCGGCCCGGGCCGCGCTGGGCAACGGCTACGACGCCCCCATGGCCCTGGTGGCCGAGCGGCTCGTCGTGGGCGACGCCCTCGGCGAGGTGCCCGACGACACGCCGATGGTGCCCCTCGCCCAGGACGTCGCTCGCCACCAGAAGCGGCTGCGGCTCAAGCCGGAGGCGTTCACGAGAGAGCTCGACCTCGACCTCCGGCGCCCGATCGACCGGGGGCGGAGCCACCTCCTGCGCCGGCTCGCCCTGCTCGGGGTCGACTGGGGCGGGGAAGCCGAGGTGGAGGGCAAGGCGGGCACCTTCCACGAGGTCTGGTACCTGCAGTGGCGTCCCGAGCTCGCCGTCGCCCTGATCGAGGGCAGCATGTGGGGGACGACGGTCGAGGCGGCCGCCGAGGCCCGGGCACGCGATCTCGCCTCCTCCGCCTCCCGCCTCTCCGACCTCACCGTCCTCGCCGAGGACTGCCTCCTGGCCGACCTTCCCAATGCGGTGGCGGCGACGATGGAGCTCCTCGCCCAGCGGGCTGCCCTCGATGCCGACGTGGGCGACCTCATGGACGCCCTGCCCCCGCTCGCCCGGGTCCTGCGCTACGGAAGCGTCCGGCGGGCGGGGGCAGGGCGTCCATGAGGTCGCCCACGTCGGCATCGAGGGCAGCCCGCTGGGCGAGGAGCTCCATCGTCGCCGCCACCGCATTGGGAAGGTCGGCCAGGAGGCAGTCCTCGGCGA
>DASZJY010000292.1:0-10316 GCA_035947635.1 Acidimicrobiales bacterium
GGCTGACGTCGAGGCGGTACCTGCGGCCCGCCGGCGACGACCCGGACACGGTTCTGAGTAGCGACCCCGGCGGGCAGCAGGCGCAGCCCGGCAGGTTCGCCTCCGCCAACGCCCCTGCACCGTCTGGCGGAGCCATACTCCCCGCGCCCTCTCGATCACCGGGCGCCAGTGGCCTATTGCCGTTCCGTGCCGTCCCCACCCTCGACGCGAGGAGCTCGGGAGTCCACCGTGAAGAGGCGAGATCGCAGATGACGTCTGAGAGCCCCGGCGTCGACGGTGCGCCGAGGAGGGCTCGAAGCTACGAGGGGACGGAGAGGCCTCGACAGGGGTTGAGGCCCCACGCCGAAACTGGGGGGCCGTCTCCACGCTTCCGACGTGGGCGACGCGCGGATGGCCCGGGTGGGGAAACCCCCATGCCCGGGTGGGGGCCAGTCCCCCTTGGGCGAACCCAGCGCGTCGGAGAAGATCCTGTTCGGCAGCGGCTTCCCTCCGTCGTTCCCGACCGCATGCCCACGGAGGGAAGCCGGGCCGCCCGCCGAAGGGGGACCTCTCCTCGATGGTGCTCACCGCGCCAGCCCTCGGACGGTTCGGCGTCCTCGCCGCCTCCTCCCGGTGGGTGGCCGAGCGGTTCCTGGGGTCGCGGGCCTCCGACCGACGCCCGTCACCCTTGTCGCCGACGAGCTTGTAGAGCGCTCCGTCCGGGCGGGTGCCGTTGCCGCGGATCATCTCGGTGACGTAGCGCTCATGGGGCCTGGTGTCGGCCCCGTCCTCCATCGTGCGGAACTTGAGCCTCTCGAACGGTCGTCCGTCCATGCCGATGCGCTGGTGCCGGAACAGCACCGGCGCGGGAGACCTCATCCGGATGACGATCGACGTCGCCAGCATGAGCGCGCCGGCGATCAACAGCTCCATGGCAGGCGAGGACGACGTCGATCGTCCGCTTGAAGAAGCGCCGGACACCGGGTAGAGGCTCGTTGAGCAGGGTCAGCACGGGGAAGTCGCCGACGGTCCCGACCCTCACCTTGGCCGGCGCGGAGCCGAACAGCTCGGGGACGACCCGTAGCTCGACGTGGCGGAGCTCGGGCACGGTGACCAGCCCGCTCAGGTCGTCGTCGCTGACGGCCGGCGCCGCGAACAGGATCTCGTCGACCCGCGTCTTGGCGGCGATGGCGACGAGGGGAGCCTGCAGCTGGCTCGGCCCGAGACCCGTTCTGAGGTGCCGTACGACGCGGTAGCCGAGGTCCGGATGGCGGGCGACGCTGGCGACGAACCACGCTGTCGACGGGGAAGCCCCGACGACGACGACGTGGCGGACGTCGTGGCCCTGGCGGCGCATCGCGCTCACGACCCGCTTGGCCAGGGCGGCCAGGCACAACGAGGCGACGGTGGCCAGCACCCAGTCGAGCAGGAGGACCCAGCGCAGGTGCCCGGTCGGTTCTCGGTGCCAGTAGAACGTGAAGGCGATGAGGGCCGCCGTCCCGAAGAGCGACGTCCTGGTCGCCTCCACGAGCTCTTCGGCATACCGGCGCACCCTCCGCCTCTCGGCGCGGTGGGCGGTGAGGAACAGGCCGCTCCGCACCGCCGCGGCGGCGACGACCACGGGCAGGAACGCCCCGTATGCGCTCGACGGTGACCCGGCGGGGACGGGCGCGCCGACGAGGAGGAACGAGAGGGTCAGGGAGCCGGCGCCGGCCATGGCGGCGAGGGCGGCGAAGGCGACGACGAAGCGACGCCTGCTCCCACGACCAACCGACGCCGACGCGTCGCGTTCGACGCGGGGTCGCGGCGAGCTCTCGCTGGTCGGGGCAGGAGCACCAGCCCGGGCGACCTCGGCCGGAGAGCTCAGCGTCATCGGAGCATCCTCGCCGGCGGCGGCCTGTCCGAGGCGTCGTGAGTCCCGCCGCCCCTCGTCGGCGCCGTCTCCACGGTCGTCCCCGGCGCGGCGGCGGCGAGCACGTCGACAATGCGTTGGGCCGCTCGGCCGTCCCACCCGGGCGGCCGCCCGGTCTCCATGCTGGGTGCCCGCAGCCGCCGCCTGGCCGCGGTGACGATCCGCTCGGGGTCGCGCCCGACCAGCTCGTTGCCGCCGTACAGGATGGTGACGGGACGTTCGGTGTTGTCGCGCAGCGTCAGGCAGGGCACGCGGAGCACGGTCGCCTCCTCTTGGATCCCGCCCGAGTCGGTCAGCACGAGAGACGCGCCGGCCAGGAGCGCCACGAAGTCCGTGTAACCCACCGGGGGAAGAGCCTTGATCCCGGTGTCGTCAAGGTCCACCCCGAGCTCGTGGATGCGCCGGCGGGCGCGCGGGTGCATCGGGAAGAGGAGGGGGAGATCGTCGGCAACCTCAGCCAGTGCCCCGATCAGCCGGCGCAGCGCACCGGGATGGTCGACGTTGGCGGGCCGGTGCAGGGTCACCAATCCGTACCGCCCGGCGGCGACGCCGAACCGTGCGCGGGTCGCCGCCGCGGACAGTCGGGGGAGCACCCAGTCGAGGCTGTCGATCATCACGTTGCCCACGTTGAAGACGCGCGAGGCCGGGATGCCTTCGGCGGAGAGGTTCTCGTCGGCGTCGGCCGACGGCGTGAACAGGTAGGTCGCCAGCCTGTCGACGAGCATCCGGTTCCGCTCCTCGGGCATCGTCTCGTCCCGGCTCCGCAGCCCCGCCTCCACGTGGGCCACGGGTATGTCGAGCGTGGCCGAGGCGAGGGCGGCGGCCAGCGTCGAGCTGACGTCGCCCACGACCACAGTCAGCCACGGACGGACCTCGAGGAGAGCCTTCTCCATCCCCTTGATGATCTCGGCAAGCTGCCACGCCTGGGAGCCCTGACCGATCCCGAGGTGCACGTCGGGCTCCGGCAGCTCCAGGGCGGCGATGAAATCCTCCGATATCGCGCTGTCGAAGTGTCGACCCGTGTGGATGAGCACCGGGTCGAGCGTGTCCGTGGCCCGCATGGCGCGGTACAAGGGGGCCGCCTTCATGAAGTCGGGCCGAGCCCCGCACACGAGGAGCACCTTCAATTGGCCACCGCTCGTCGGATCGGCAGGTCGGCTGCCATGCCGAGGGCCTGGCACAGGGCCGGCGTCGCCGGCTCGACGGTCACCGCTCGGCCGGCGTCGACCGCCGACACCAGGCGACACGTCGCCAGCGACGTCCACAGCGACTGCCGAAAGTCCGCCTCCGGGACGGAGTTGCCGCGCACCAGCGCCACGCCGATGCCGACGAGAGGCGCCACGCGGAAGAGGTCCAGGGCGACGCCGTATTTGGCCATGCGGCCGTGCCGCGCTGTCCTGTCGTCGAGGCGGCTCGACACCGTCCGCGTGCCGTCGAGCTGAGTGAACAGAGCCACCACGGCGACGCCGACCATCGCGAAGGCTGCGAGCCCCCGCAGCGGCCGCCGGGGCCGCGATCCGATCCGGACGCGGCCGCCAGCCAGGCGAGCGCGGTGGCGAGGGCGCGAGTGGCGGGCGCCGCGGTCGGCACGCGGTCGGGGGCGGACAGGAGGACGGCGGCGGCCAGACCCCTGATCCACACCCGGTCGAAGGTGAGGATCGGGTGATGCGAAGCAAGCGGGCGAAGGCGAAGGCGAGCGGCGCAAGAACGACCCAGGCCACGAGGGCCGGGAAGGCGAGGTCGAGGAAGACCAGCAGGAGGAGGACGGTCAGGGCGAGGGAGATGACGAGCAGCGCGGTGACCTCGCTGCGCATCCCGATCCCGCTGAGGATGAAGAGGACGGACGTGGCCGCGGCGGAGCGTGTCCCCCCGCTCGGCGCCGTGGCGTGGGCGAGAAAGGTCCCGCAAAGGCGCGGCTTCGATCGACGACACATCTGTTGGCACGGTTGGCCGGAAGCTATGACGCTGAGGTTTGAGTGAACCAGGAGTTGTGACCCCTACGAGTAGTGTAGGACAGTTGAGCAGATACTCCAAAACGAGTGATTAGGGGCTTTCTCCTGGGTACACCGGAGGCCGTGCCGGACCGCCGGACGACTGCGAGGTTTCGGCGGCGGTTCAAAGGGATCACGTCGGCCACCAGGCCCCGAACCCTCGCGCCCCATCTGCGCCTGGTCGCTGCTGCCAACGTCGCCACGCTGGTGGTCGGGCTGTTCGCGGTGTCCGCTCCCCTTCGGGGCGCGGCCGCGGCCGGGGACTGCCCGGCGGTCGGGTTCTCGCCCGGCTCGGGGCTGGCTTCCCTCAGCGACGCCGATCTCGCTCGCGACCTCGACGAGATGCTCGCCGTCGGCGCCGAGTGGCTGCGGATGGACTTCTCGTGGGCGTCGGTCGAGGACACGCGGGGCAGCTACCACTGGGCGGCGATCGATCGGGTGGTGAACGCCACCACGAGCCGGGGCATCAAGGTGATCGGCCTCCTGGCCTATACCCCCGACTGGGCCCGGGCCGCCGGAAGCGACAGCATCATGTACCCCCCGATCGACCCGAGCACCTTCGCCACCTTCGCCCGCGCGGCGGTGCAGCGGTACTCCTCGCGCGTGAAGGTCTGGGAGGTGTGGAACGAGCCCAACATCACGCCGTTCTGGCGTCCCCGCCCCGATCCCGTCACCTACACCAACCTGCTCAAACCCGCTTACGCGGCGATCAAGGCCGCCGACCCGGAGGCCACTGTGCTCTCCGCCGGGCTCTCTCCCGGGCTCGACGCCGCCGACGGCGCCGAGGTCTCGCCCGCCACCTTCCTACGCGCCATCTACGACGCCGGAGGCGGCGGGTCGTTCGACGCCGTGTCGATGCACCCCTACAGCTACCCGGCGCGCCCGATCGACCCGTCCACCGCCCACTGGAACACCTTCCACCGCCTGCCTCTCGTGTACGACGTCATGGTCGCCAACGGGGATGGGCACAAGAGCATCTGGCTGACCGAGTTCGGTGCCCCGACAGGGACCAACGCCACGGCGGTGAGCGAGGCCGAACAGGCGGCCATCATCACCGACGCTGTCAACGCCTTCCCGCAGTTCCCGTGGGCGAAGAACCTGCTGGTCTACGCCAACCGCGACGCCGGCACCGACGCGGCCGATCGGGAGCACAACTTCGGGGTCGTTCGCCGCGACTTCTCCCCCAAGGCGGCCCGCGACGCCCTCAGACAGGCGGCGACCACCTGCGGGGCGACGCAGCCGACGACCGTGTCGATCGGCGACGCCACCGTCCGTGAGGGCAACTCCGGGTTCTCGACGGCGACGTTCGCGATCAGCCGCTCGGGCTCCACCGAGCTCGAGGCCACGGTCGAGTACCGCACCGCGGCGGGCACGGCCGCTGGCGGCAACGACTTCGTCGAGGTGCCCAGCGCCAGCGTGAGCTTCGCCCCGGGTGAGACGACGAAGGAGGTCACCGTCACGGTGCGAGGCGACACCGAGCCGGAGGGTGTCGAGACGTTCTCGGTAAACCTGTCGGCCCCGACCGGCGCCACGCTCTCCGACGACGCCGGCACCGCCAGGATACTCGAGGACGACCTGTTCCCGTCCCTGAGCATCGACGACGTCACCGTGCCGGAAGGTCCGTTGGGGACGTCGGTCGCCACGTTCACGATCACCCGCAGCGGCAACACCGCGGGGTCGTCGTCGGTCCGATACGGGATCGAGGGGGGCACGGCCCTTCTCGGGACGGACATCCTGACCGTTCCCCTCACGACCGTGACGTTCGCCCCCGGGGAGACGGCCAAGCCCGTGGCCGTCACCGTCAAAGGCGACGGGCTCCCACAATCGGCCAAGACGTTCTCGCTGAGGTTGTCCTCGCCGGTAGGTGCGACGATCTCCGACGACACGGGCGTCGGCACGATCGCGAACGACGACTCAGGTGAGCCGACGAGCGTGCGCGTCAGCGACGTCACCGTCACCGAGGGCAACTCGGGTTCGGTGCCTGCGACCTTCACCCTCACCCGTTCCGGCGACACCAGCGGCACGTCCTCGGTGCAGTACCTGAGCAACTCCGCCACCGCGGCCGGTGCCGTCGACTACGTACGGGTTCCACAGGCCACCGCCACCTTCGCCCCGGGAGAGACGACCAAGACGGTCACCGCCGGGGTCATCGGAGACACTGTGGCCGAGGGCAACGAGACCTTCGTTCTGAACCTCTCGGCGCCCGTGGGGGCCGCCCTGACGGACTCCCAGGGAGTGGCGACGATCGTGGACGACGAGGCCGTCATCGTCCCGGGCCCGTCGACGTTCCTCGCCGCCAGCGACGTCACGGTGACCGAGGGGAGCCTCGGAACGGCGGCAGCGACGTTCACCATCTCCCGCTCGGGCGTCGCCGGAGGCACTTCGTCGGTGCGGTACTCGGTGAGCGCCGGCACCGCCACCGCCGACGTCGACTACACGGTCGCGGCGCCGGGCACGGTCACCTTCGCCGCCGGGGAGACGACGAAGACGGTGACCGTCGGGGTGGTCGGCGATCTCGCCGTCGAGAGCAACGAGACGTTCTTCCTCGAGCTGTCCTCGCCGGTGGGCGCCAGCATCGCCGACGCCCAGGGAGTGGCGGTGGTCGTCGACGACGACTCCCTCCTGGGTCTGGGGACGGTCCCGGGGCCGGCGACGTTCATCGCCATCAACGACGTCAGCGTCCTCGAAGGCGGCTCGGGCGGAGCCGCCGTCACGTTCTCCATCATCCGCTCCGGGAGCACCAACGTCACGTCGTCGGTGGTCTACGCCACCGCCTCGGGCACTGCCATGGCGGGGAGTGACTACGCGAGCCTGCTCCCGGCGACCGCCACCTTCGGGCCGGGCGAGACGGTCAAGACGGTGACGGTCCCCGTGAACGACGACACCGTCGACGAGCCGAACGAGACGCTCTCGGTCGACCTGTCGGTTCCGGTGAACGCCACCGTGTCCGACGCCCAGGGAGTGGCCACCATCGTCGACGACGACGGGGCCCCCGGGCCTTCGACCTTCCTGCACGTGACCGACACCTTCGCCACCGAGGCCAACGCAGGTACGCGCGCGGCCGTCTTCATGATCAACCGCTCCGGCGACACGAGCGGCACCTCGTCGGTGCAGTTCGCCACGACGGGAGCCGGCACGGCCACCGCCGGCAGCGATTACGTGGCCGTGCCTCCCACGACCGTCACCTTCGCCGCCGGTGAGACGGCGAAGACTGCGGCGGTGACCGTCAACGGCGACGGGGAGGGCGAACCCGACGAGTCGTTCTTCGTGCGGCTGACAAGCCCGGCCGGCGCGATCGTGTCCGACGACGTCGGCAACGGCACGGTCACGGACGACGACGCCCGTCCGGCCCTGTCGGTCACCGACGTGACGGTGGTCGAGGGTGACTCGGGGACAGCAGCGGCCGTCTTCACGATCACCCGCTCGGGGAGCACCGCGGCGGGCTCCTCCGTCCAGTACGGCACCGCGCCGGCGTCGGCAACGAGCGGCGCCGACTTCGCGCCGGTCCCCCTCGCGACAGCAACCTTCGCCCCCGGCGAGGCCACCAAGACGGTCACCGTGGGCGTCAACGGCGATCTTGAAGGCGAAGAGGACGAGAGCTTCCGGCTGAACCTTTCGGCGCCGGCGGGCGCCACCCTCGCCGACGGTGCCGGCATCGGCACCATCACCAACGACGATGCGCTGTCGACTGTGGGTGTGAACGACGTGACGGTGCTCGAGGCGCAGGGGGGTGCTTGGGCCGTCTTCAGCCTCAGTCGCGCCGGTGACGCGGCGGGTACGTCGACGGTGCAGTACGCCACCGGGCCGGGCACGGCGACGGACGGGAGCGACTATGTGGGCCTGGCCACGGGGAAGATGACGTTCGGGCCCGGCGAGCGAACGAAGATCGCGCCGGTGCGGGTGAACGCCGACAGTGTCACCGAGGAGGACGAGACCTTCTTCCTGAAGCTGTCGTTGCCCACGGGCGCGGTCATCGCCGACGCCCAGGGCACCGCCACGATCCGGACGCCATCCGGCGGGTCGACGACCGCGACGACAGCCGGCACGACGCCGACAACCGCGAGCCCGACCACGACGGCCGGGGCCGCGAGCACCACCACGACGGCCGCCCCGAGCACGACCACCACGACGGCCGCCCCGAGCACCACCACCACGACGGCCGTCCCGACGCCAACGCCCGTGACCGCCGCGTTCATTCACCCGCTCGAAGGCGCTCAAGCGGTGGACTTGTCCAAGCCCTTCAGCTGGACGGCGGTACCCGACGTTGAGGCGTACCACCTCTATGTCGGCACGACCCGGGGAGCGTCCGACGTGGACCAGAGCGGTGAGACCAGGGCCACCTCGTTCACCCCGCGCCAGCTGCCGGCCGGCCGCACGCTCTGGGGCCGCATCTGGACGAAGCGCAACGGCGCCTGGACGTTCTCCGACGTGAGCTTCACCACTTCTGCGACCCTGGCGCCCACCACAGCCAGCTTCGTGTACCCGACCGAAGGGGCGCAGGGCGTGAACCTCTCCAGACCCTTCAGCTGGACGGCGGTGCCCGACGTCCAGGCCTACTACCTCTACATCGGCACGACCCGGGGCGCGTCCGATGTCGACCAGAGCGGCGAGATCCAGGCCACGTCCTACACCCCCAAGAAGCTCCTGCCGGCCCGCACCCTGTGGGGCCGCATCTGGACCAAACGCAACGGCGCCTGGACGTCCTCCGACGTGAGCTTCAGCACGGCGGCCACCGCCATGTTCCTGCATCCGCTCGAGGGCTCCCGGGGGGTGGACCTCTCAAAGCCCTTCAGCTGGACGGCGGTGCCGGACGTCCAGGCCTACTACCTCTATGTCGGGACGACCCGGGGCGCGTCCGATGTCGACCAGAGCGGCGAGATCCAGGCCGCGTCCTACACCCCCAAGAAGCTCCTGCCGGCCCGCACGCTCTGGGGCCGCATCTGGACGAAGCGCAACGGCGCCTGGGCGTTCTCCGACGTGAGCTTCACCACCTCGGCGTCCCTCACTCGGACCGTCGCCGACTTCGTGTACCCCACCGAGGGAGCGCAGGGCGTCAACCTCTCGAAACCGTTCAGCTGGACGGCGGTGCCGGGCGTGCAGGCCTACTACCTCTATGTCGGGACGACCCGCGGCGCCGCAGACGTCGACCAGAGCGGCGAGATCCAGGCCACGTCCTACACCCCCAAGAAGCTCCTGCCGGCGCGCACGCTGTGGGGCCGTATCTGGACAAAACGCAACGGCGCCTGGACGTACTCCGACGTGAGCTTCACGACCGCGGCGACATTCTGAGAGTGGCGCCATCCCCGGACCGGGTGGGTGTGGGATGTTGAGGCGATGCGCTCGCCCTGCCCCTGGATCCTGGCGTTGGTCCTCGCCGCGGCCGCTTGCGGCTCCGAGGACGGCCCCTCACGACCACCGGTTGCCAGCCCCACCACCACCGCCGACACCGCCAGCATCCCGGGGACGACGACGGCGCCGGCGACGGGCCTCGTCGCCCTCCAGGTCGTAGAGGTCGCCCGCAACCTCGACACTGTGTGGTCCCTCGCCTGGGACACCCAGGGCGCCCTTTGGTACACGGAGCGATCCGGACGGCTCGGCCGGGTCGGCGGCCCGTCGCGCCAGGTCCAGGGCGTCTCCGAGTCGGGCGAGGCGGGTCTCATGGGGCTGGAGCTCGACGGGCGCGGGCGCACGTTCGTCATGTACACGTCGGAGAGGGACAACCGGATCGTGCGCATCGAACCCGACGGCTCGCAGCGCGTGTTGGTCGAGGGCATCGCCCGGGCCAGCATCCACGACGGCGGGCGCCTGCGGTTCGGCCCCGACGGTCAGCTCTACGCCTCCACCGGCGACGCCGCCCGGCCCGAGCTCGCGGCCGACGACGGAAGCCGCAACGGCAAGGTCCTCCGGGTCGACCCCGAGTCAGGGCGGGCGACGGTGTTCAGCAAGGGTCACCGCAACGTCCAGGGACTGTGCTTCGCGCCCGACGGCCGGCTGTTTGCCACCGAGCACGGCCCGAGCGGGCGAGACGAGGTCAACCTGCTCCGCCAGGGGTTCGACGGCGGGTGGCCGGGCACGTCGGGCAACGGCATACGGAACTACACACCCTCGGTCGCGCCTGCCGGCTGCGCCGTCTACTCCTCGGATGCGATTCCACAGTGGAAGGGGTCGCTGCTGTTCGTCACCCTCAGGGGCGAGAGCTTGCGCCGCCTCACCCTCACTGCCAGCGGCACGGTCGCCGACGAGGAGGTCTTCTACGAGGGTGAGTACGGCCGCCTCCGCGACGTGGCCGTCGGGCCCGACGGCGCCGTCTACGTCGCCACGTCCAACCGCGACGGACGGGGCAGCCCGGCGGGAAGCGACGATCGCATCCTGAAGATCGCCCCGCGGCCGTGATGAGGCCCGCGGCTGCGCCGCCGCGTCGGCCTCCGCGGCTA
>DASZJY010000293.1:0-2792 GCA_035947635.1 Acidimicrobiales bacterium
GCCTATCTCGACGCGCCCGGAACCGTCCTCCGGTGCCTGCACTGCGAGGGCGTGCTGTTGCGGTTGGTCCACGACGGCGACCGCTGGTGGATCGACCTCCGGGGGCTGCGCTGGCTGCAGTTCGGCCCCTCGCCCGACGACCCGGCGTGACCTGATCCCCCTGGGGCTAGCTGACTTCGGCGCCGACGGGTTCGGGCTCCCCCTCGCCCTTCTCGGGCCGGCGAGCCGGTTGCCCTTCCACGTCGACCTTGGGGAGGAGGCGGGCGAGCCCCCGGGGCAGCCACCAGTTCTTGTCCCCCAGGAGCTCCATGGTGGCGGGCACGAGGAGCATGCGGACGATGGTGGCGTCGAGGAGGATGGCCGTGGCCAGGCCCACGCCCATCAGCTTGGTGACCCGGTCGTTCTCGAGGATGAAGCTCCCGAAGACGAAGACCATGATGGCCGCGGCGGCGGTGATGACCTTGGCGGTGGCGGCCAGGCCGTCGGCGACCGAGGTGCGGCTGTCGCCGGTGCGGCGCCACTCCTCCCGCACGCGGGAGAGCAGGAACACCTCGTAGTCCATCGACAGCCCGAAGACGATGGCGAACAGCATCATGGGGGCCCACGGCTCGATGGGAGCAGGCTGAACCCGCGTGAGGTCGCTCAGCCAACCCCACTGGAAGAGGGCGACCACGACGCCGTAGGCGGCCCCGATCGAGAGCAGGTTCATGATCACCGCCTTCAGGGGCACGAGCAGCGACCGGAATACGACCAACAGCAGCAGGAACGACAGGGCGAGGACAACGGCGAAGAACCAGGGCAGGCGCTCGGTCAGGTACTCGGAGAAGTCGACGTTCACCGCCACCGTGCCCGTGACGGCGACGTCGATGCCGGTCTCCCGCTCCACCGGCGGCAGCACGCTGCCGCGCAGGCGGTACACCAGGTCGGTGGTGGCCTCGTCCTGCGGACCGGTGGTGGGGACGAGGTTCCAGACCACCGCCTGGGGATCGGCGGGATCGTCCGGGCGGGCCGGGGAGAGGAACGCCACCCCGGGGTCGGCGCCGACCGTCCGGTTCACGGCCTCGAGGTCGCCGTCGCCCGTGCCCTCGGGGAGGGTGGCGACGAGGAGGAGCGGGCCGTTGAAGCCGGGGCCGAAGCCGTCGACGAGGAGGTCGTAGGCCTGCTTGGTGGTGGTCTCCTGGTCGAAGTTGCTCTCGTCGGAGAAGCCCAGGTGAAGCCGGAAGACCGGCACGGCGAGCACGATCAGCACGAGCGCGCCGCCGATGGCGAAGGGCCACGGCCGGTGCTGGATGCCCCGGCTCCAGCGGTAGGCCAACGTCTCGGGGAGGGGCTTGGGCGGGCGGTGGCGCACCTCGCGCTTCAAGGGGCGGACGAAGAACCCGGCGACGAGGACGATGGCAGCGAGCAGGAACGCGACCGCCAGCGGCGTGAACTTCAGGCCGATGCCGACCAGGCCGACGGCGGCCAGGCCGGCGGCGATCAGCCCGCGCCAGCGGGTGCGCTCGATCCGCTCGCCCGCGAAGCCGAGCAGCGCGGGGAGCAGGGTGAGGGACGCGATGACGGTCACCGCCACCACCGATGCGGCGCCCACGGCCAGCCCCTCGACGAAGCTCACCTCCATGAGCAGCATCCCCAGCAGGGAGATGACGACCGTGGTGCCCGCGAACAGTACGGATCGGCCGGCCGTGTCGAGGGCGACGGCGACCGAGTCGTGCACGGTGTGCCCGAGGTGGAGCTGCTCGCGGTAGCGGGTGACGATGAGGAGGGCGTAGTCGATGCCCACGCCCAGCCCGATCATGATCCCGAGGAAGGTGGTGAAGTCGGGGATGGCCAGGACGTGGCTCAGCAACGTGATCGTCATCGTGCCGATGCCGATCCCGGCGAGGGCCACCCCGAGGGGAAGGCCCATGGCGAGGACCGAGCCGAAGGCCACGATCAGGATGATGACGGCGAAGGCCACGCCCAGGATCTCCGACGACGGCGGCTCGAACTCGGCGAAGATGAAGCCGCCGAGCTCGATGCGCAGGCCGCCGATGTCAGGCGCTGTGGCCAGGATCTCCTTGCCGATCTCGTTGGCCCGGTTGAAGTCGATGTCCTCGGGCAGCTCGATGCTGGCGTAGGCGATCTTGCCGGCGCTGGGGCCCTGGGAAGAGATCTGCCCGTCGCCCTCCGGGGTGTAGGGGCTCACCACCCGGACGACGTCTTCGATGCCGGCGGCTCGCTCGAACAGCGCCTGCATCGCCTGGCGGACGGCGGGATCGTCGACACCCTGCTCGGCCCGGTACACGATCGTCCCCGTCTGGCCGGTGCCCTGGCCGCCGAAGCGCTCGTCCAGGATGTCGAAGCCCTTCTTCGACTCCACGTCGGGCAGGTTGAAGTCGTCGCGGAACGCCGATCCGGCCCCTCCCGAGACGGCGCCGATGAGGAGCAGGGCTGCGAACCACAGCCCGACGACGCGCCACCTCCGGCGGAAGCACCAGGACCCCAGGCGGGCGAACCGGGACGCGCGTGGGACCGGTCGGGCCCGCTCTGGCTCGGTCGAGAGACTCATGAGGCGTGCTCCTTCTGCGGCTGCCCGCTCAGACGCTGGGGCGACAGGGAACTCATCGGTGGTTTGACGTTCGTACAACGTACGCCGTGACGAGCGACTTGGCTGGGGAATAGACCGAGGGTGACCCCGATCGGCTACCACGCCTCCCACGAGCAGCACCCACCCAGCCGGCTGCTGGGCGACATCCGGTTGGCCGAGGACGCCGGGTTCGCCGCCATCTCGTCTTCCGACCACGTCTCGC
>DASZJY010000294.1:0-4067 GCA_035947635.1 Acidimicrobiales bacterium
CAAGCGGGACAAGGACGGCGTCCCCGCCAAGGTGGCGGCCATCGAGCGCGACCCCAACCGCAACGCCCGCATCGCCCTTCTGCACTATGTGAACGGTGGTCCCCACGGGGATGTAGCGCAGCGGCAGGGCGTTGCCCGGGCGGATCTCCGCCTTCTGCCCACTCTGGAGGATGTCACCGACCTTCACCCGGGCGGGAGCGAGGATGTAGCGCTTCTCCCCGTCCAGGTAGTGCAGCAGGGCGATGCGGGCGTTGCGGTTGGGGTCGCGCTCGATGGCCGCCACCTTGGCGGGGACGCCGTCCTTGTCCCGTTTGAAGTCGATGATGCGGTAGCGCCGCTTGTGGCCCCCGCCGCGGTGGCGGGCGGTCATGCGGCCGTAGTTGTTGCGGCCACCTGAGGCGGGGCGCGGCGCGAGCAGCGACTTCTCGGGCTCCGACTTGGTGACCTCGGAGTAGTCCGAGACGGTCTGGAACCGACGGCCGGCGCTGGTGGGATTCCGCTTGCGGAGGGGCATGAGGTGTCCTAGGTCTCGAACAGGTCGATGCGGGCACCGGGGGCGAGGGTGACGATCGCCCGCTTGGTGTCGGGTCGGGTGCCGAAGGTGAACTGGCGCCGGTTCCGCTTGCGCTTGCCCTTGCGGTTGAGCGTGTTCACCTTCTCGACGCGCACGTTGAAGATGGACTCGACCGCGTCGCGAATCTCGATCTTCGAGGCGCGCCGGTCGACGACGAACGTGTAGACGCCGTTGTCGAGCAGGGCGTAGGACTTCTCGCTGACCACCGGGCGGATGACGATGTCGCGGGGCTCCTTCACTGGTAGTCACCCCGCACCGGCATCTCCCAGTCGTGCTCGTCGGTGTCACCGCCGGGAGGGGCCTCGCCCGGAGCCCCGGTCGGCGCCTGCGGGGGGGCCTCGGGCGGGCCCGGCGGCGCGGCGGCCTGGGCGCTGGACGTCTCGGCGCTCGGGAGCGTGGCCCGGGTGAACACCACCCAGTCGCTGCACAGCACGTCGTAGGCGTTGAGCTCCGATGCCGCCAACACGTGGACCTCGGGGAGGTTGCGGAACGACAGGGCGGCGACGTCGTCGTCGCGGCCGAGGACGACCAGCACCCGGCCGGTGAGCTCGAGCGCCGAGAGCGCCGCCTTGGCCTCCCGCGTGCGGGGAGCGTCGAACGCCCACGAGTCGACGACGACGATCCTGCCCTCGGCCGCCCGGTCCGACAGCGCCGAACGCAGGGCCAGCTGGATCATCTTCTTGGGCGTGCGCTGGCGGTAGCTGCGGGGCTTCGGCCCGAGGGCCACGCCGCCTCCCCGCCAATGCGGTGCCCGGATCGAGCCCTGGCGCGCCCGCCCCGACCCCTTCTGGCGCCAGGGCTTGCGGCCGCCGCCGCGGACCTCGGCGCGCGTGAGCGTGCTCTGGGATCCCGAGCGGGCAGCAGCCAGCTGGGCGGTGACGACCTGGTGCATCACCGCCACGTTGGGCGTGACCTCGAACACGGCCGGGTCGAGGGTGACCGAGCCCACGTTCTCGCCCGACGGCTGGCGGACGTCGACGGTGGCCATCGCCTAGACCGCTTCCCGGCCGACGCGCTTGGCCTTGACCGCTTCGCGGATCAGGACGAGCCCGCCGCGCGGCCCGGGGACCGCTCCCTTGAGCAGCACGAGCTCACGCTCGGGGTCGGCCTGCACCACCTCGAGGTTGAGGGTGGTCACCCGCTCGGCGCCCATGCGACCGGCCATGCGGGTGCCCTTGAAGACCCGGGAGGGCGTGGCGCAGGCGCCGATGGCGCCGGGCGCCCGGTGGACCTTGTGGGCGCCGTGGCCGGCCCCGAGACCGGCGAAGTTGTGGCGCTGCATGACGCCGGAGAAGCCCTTGCCCCGGCTCACGGCGGTGACGTCGACCCGCTCTCCCGCCGTCCACAGATCGGCGGTGAGCTCCTCGCCAACGCGGTAGTTGGCGGTGTCGTCGATCCGCAGCTCGACCAGGTGCCTACCCGGCTCGACCCCCGCCTTGGCGAAGTGACCGGCCTCGGGCTTGGTGAGGCGTGAGGCCTTGGTGAACCCGGTCGTGACCTGCAGGGCGCTGTAGCCGTCGGCCTCGGGCGTCTTCACCTGCACCACCCGGCACGGCGCGACGCGCACGACGGTGACCGGAATGGCCCGGTTCTGGTCGTCCCAGACCTGGGTCATGCCGACCTTCTCGCCGACGATCGCTTTGGATGCCATGTGTGCGTTGTCGCCTTCGGGCCTCACGCGAACGCTCCGCTCGGGTTGGGTTCCCGGCGGAGCGACGGATGGATTGTGCCTCGGGGTACCGGCAAGGTGACGGCGTCCGAGGACGTCGAACTGGGTGACGGAGCACGAAGCTCCCCGACAGGAGGAGTATAGCCGGCGGTGACAGGGCCTCGACCGGGGACACGCCCGGTCTGGCCGGGGGACCTACGCCTGCTGGATCTTTATCTCGATGTCGACGCCCGCAGGCAGGTCGAGCCGCTGGAGGGAGTCGACCGTCTTGGGGCTGGGCTCGAGGATGTCGAGCAGGCGCTTGTGCACCCGCATCTCGAAGTGTTCCCGCGAGTCTTTGTCCTTGTGCGGCGAGCGGATCACCGTCCAGCGCCGCATCTCGGTGGGAAGCGGCACGGGGCCCCGCACCTGGGCCTGGGTGCGCACGACGGTCTCCACGATCTTCTTCGTCGACTGGTCGACGATCTCGTGGTCGTACGCCTTGAGCCGGATGCGGATCTTCTGTGCCACTGGTCGCTGTGCTTACTTGATGATCTTGGTGACGCGGCCGGCGCCCACGGTGCGGCCGCCCTCGCGGATGGCGAAGCGCAGGCCCTCGTCCATGGCGATGGGCTGGATGAGCTCGACGGTCATCAACACGTTGTCGCCGGGCATGACCATCTCGGTGCCCTCGGGCAGCTGGATCTGGCCGGTGACGTCGGTCGTGCGGAAGTAGAACTGCGGCCGGTAGTTGTTGAAGAAGGGGCTGTGGCGGCCGCCCTCCTCCTTGGTGAGGACGTAGACCTGGCCCTCGAAGTCGGTGTGCGGGGTGATGGAGCCGGGCTTGCAGAGCACCTGCCCGCGCTCGACCTCTTCCTTCTTGGTGCCACGGAGGAGCACGCCGATGTTGTCGCCCGCCTGGCCCTGGTCGAGCAGCTTGCGGAACATCTCGACCCCGGTGCACACCGTCTGCTGGGTGTTGCGCAGCCCGACGATCTCCACCTGGTCACCGACCTTGACGATGCCCTGCTCGACCTTCCCGGTGACGACGGTGCCGCGGCCGGTGATGGAGAACACGTCCTCGATGGGCATGAGGAAGGGCTTGTCGACGTCACGGGTGGGCTCGGGGATGTAGCTGTCGACCGCGTCCATCAGCTCGTTGATGCCAGGCACCCACTCGGGATCGCCGTCCAGGGCCTTCAGGGCGGACACCCGGACGACCGGCGTGTCGTCGCCGGGGAACTCGTACTCGCTCAGCAGCTCCCGCACCTCGAGCTCGACGAGGTCGAGCAGCTCGGGGTCGTCGACCGCGTCGGCCTTGTTGAGGGCGACCACGATGTAGGGCACGCCCACTTGACGGGCGAGCAGCACGTGCTCCCGGGTCTGGGGCATGGGGCCGTCGTCGGCCCCGACCACGAGGATGGCGCCGTCGACCTGGGCGGCACCGGTAATCATGTTCTTGATGTAGTCGTGGTGGCCGGGCATGTCGACGTGGGCGTAGTGCCGGTTGGGCGTCTCGTACTCCACGTGGGCGATCTGGATGGTGATGCCCCGGGCCTTCTCTTCCAGCGCCTTGTCGATCTGGTCGAAGGCAGTGAAGGCGACGCTGGGATTCTGGTCGTGCAGAACCTTGGTGATGGCCGCAGTCAACGTCGTCTTCCCATGGTCGATGTGGCCCATGGTGCCGATGTTGATGTGGGGCTTCGAGCGCTCGAACTTCTGCTTGGCCATGGTTTCTGTCCTCTTCTCCCGGTGGGGGCCCTGCCCCACGCCGGCGCCATACAGCTAGAAGGCTTCCCGGCTCCTCGGTTTGACTCCGACCGCCTACTCCCCCCGAACCCGAGC
>DASZJY010000295.1:0-2516 GCA_035947635.1 Acidimicrobiales bacterium
ACATGGGCCAGTTCGAGCGCACGCTGATCATCGCCGACGAGGGCTCGAAGGTTCACTACATCGAGGGCTGCTCGGCGCCGGTCTACACCTCCGACTCCCTCCACTCGGCCGTCGTGGAGCTGGTGGCCAAGCCCGGGTCGCAGATCACCTACACCACCATCCAGAACTGGTCGACCAACGTCTACAACCTGGTCACCAAGCGGGCCCGGGCCGAGACCGAGGCGCGGGTCGAGTGGATCGACGGCAACATCGGCAGCCGCCTCACCATGAAGTACCCCTCGGTGTACCTCGTCGGCCCCAAGGCCCAGGGCGAGGTGCTCTCGGTGGCCTACGCCGGCCCGGGCATGCACCAGGACGCCGGCGCCAAGATGATCCACGCCGCCCCTGAGACCACGTCGACCATCGTGTCCAAGTCGATCTCCAAGGACGGCGGACGCACGTCGTACCGAGGCCTGGTCAGGGTCGAGGAGGGGGCGTACGGGGTTAAGAGCCACGTCCGCTGCGACGCCCTGATCCTCGACGAGGACAGCCGCTCCGACACCTACCCCTACATGGAGATCGGCGAGAAGGACGCTCGCATAGGCCACGAGGCCACCGTCTCCAAGGTGGGCGACGACCAGCTCTTCTACCTGATGAGCCGGGGCCTCTCCGAGCAGCAGGCGATGAGCATGATCGTGAACGGGTTCATCGAGCCCGTCACCCGCACGCTCCCCATGGAGTACGCGGTGGAGTGGTCCCGCCTGATCGAGCTCAACATGGAGGGCTCCGTCGGCTGACCCGGCCTCGCCGGGTGTCGCCACCGCCGCCGGCCGTTCCCGGCGGAACTCCTACGCCGACTTGTCCTCGATCTCCCAGGCGTGGTCGAGGACGTGCCAGGCGATGCGGCGAGCCGCGTAGCGGGGCGGCCAGCCTTTCGGTGTGAGCGGCTCTCCCGTCGACGGCATCCTCAGGGCGGCGGCGATGGCGTCCCGGAGGGCGGTGACAGCGGCGGTGTCGTCCCGCGCCGGCTGGCGGTGACGGACCCCGAGCGTGCGTGCGTAGCCGGCCTCGGCACCCAGGACGTGGTCGACGATGGCGTCACGGTCGCGGCCGCCGCCTCGGGGGCCCTTGCGGAGTGTCGCCGGGGCGGTGGCGACCACCCGGTCGAAGACGGCCCACGAGGCCTCGACGAGGGCCGCGTGTCGCTCGGCCTCCTTTCTCGACAGCGGCCGCCGGTCGGCCCCGGCGATCGCCTGCGGCGCGCCGAAGTCGGTCGTCGACCCTCCCGGGAGGCGCTCCACCACCCGCAGGGTCTCGCCGGCGTCGGCGGGGAAGCGGATGCCCGCCTCGGCGGCGACGGGGGCGTAGCGGTCGGCGTACGCGGCCAGGGTCTCGAGTGCCGCCTCCTCGCCCTTGCCCGAGCGGCACCAGCCGGGCCAGTCGAGAGACCCGGCGAACGCCCGCCGGCGACCCAGCTCGACGTAGACGGCGGTCCGAGCGCGGCGGGACACCGCCTCCGAGCATCGCGCGCCGGCGGCGCGGCGGCGCGCCGGAGCGAACTGTTCGGGCAAGTGGCCTCTGGGTAGCCACTTGGCCGATCTGTTCGGGCAAGCGGCCACTGGGTAGCCACCAGGCCGATCTGTTCGGGAAAATGGCCACTGGGTAGCCACCAGGCCGATCTGTTCGGGCAAGTGGCTCGTAGCCACTCACCGGGGCGATCAGTCTCCCAGGGCCCGGCCCTTGGTCCGCCGCCCCACCACGGTGAAGAAGGGCTGCTGACCGGCGATCGGCCCACCCTGGGTGTGGAAGGTGACGGTGCTGTCCTCGAACCCGAGCACGCCCAGCCACGCCTGGACGATGCGGGGGTTGAGGAACCACCACGTGTCGTTGGGGTTCCCGACGCGGTGATCGGGCACGAACCTCATCGCCGGACGGCCGCCGACCCCGTTGGCATCGGCGTGGGGGTCGCCCACCACGATCTCGGTGACGACGACCGTCTCCCGTGCGAGCCGGCAGCCGTTGAACAAGGCCTGGAACGGGTCGCGCACGTGGAGCAGGACCGCGCAGAAGGTGGCCACGTCGACGGGGCCGATCTCGGCGGGGACGCCGTACACGCTCCCGTAGACGACCTTGGCTTGCGAGCCGAGGGCCCGGTGGGTGAGCCACCAGCCGTTGTTCAGCTTGCGCAGGTGCTCGCGCCGGTGGGCGAGGACGTCCTCGAAGTCGACGCCGGCATAGGGGACGAGGTCCCACGCCTCCCGGTCGGACAGGTCGAAGGCGACCACCTCGGACCCTTCGCGCTCCAGGTGGAAGCAGACGAAGCCGGAGGCGGTCCCCACCTCGAGGACCCGCTTGCCCTTGAAGTCGACCCGTCCGCAATACTCCCGGACGGTGGGCCGGAGGTCCCACTGGCCCTCGACCAGGCCGTACCCGGGGATTTCCATCGTGTGGTAGAAGGCGCAGTCCTCCAGGTCGCTGACGACTCGAGGCGGGGCGTAAGGATCGCCGGCCATCAGACCGGCTCCGGCTCGTCGACC
>DASZJY010000296.1:0-1664 GCA_035947635.1 Acidimicrobiales bacterium
CGCCGGAGCGATTTTCACCTCGGGCCGCGCCAGCGGGAAGAATCCGGGCCATGCCCCTTGTGCACCGAGTGCTGTCGCCTGAACCCGTTTCGACGCTCGAGGAACATGTCGACCGGGGCGGCGGGAAGGGCCTGGCCGCGGCCCGCGAGGTCGAGCCGGAGGTCCTGATCGGCGAGGTCGAGGAGTCGGGCCTGCGGGGCCGGGGCGGGGCGGGCTTCCCCACGGGGACGAAGTGGCGCACCGTGGCCGAGAACCGCTCCGAGGATCTGGCGACCACCGTCGTCGTCAACGGCGCCGAGGGCGAGCCGGGCACGTTCAAGGACCGCACGATCATCCGCACGGACCCCTATCCGATGATCGAGGGGGCGCTCATCGCCGCCCGGGCGGTGGGCTCCACCCACATCGTCGTGGCTCTGAAGAAGGTGTTCACCCGCGAGGTCGAGCGCCTCCGCTCGGTGATCGCCGAGGTGCGGGAGGCGGGCTGGGCCGAGGGCGTGGAGATCGAGGTGTTCGAGGGCCCTGGCGAGTACCTCTACGGCGAGGAGACGGCTCTGCTCGAGACCATCGCCGGCCGCAAGCCGTTCCCGCGCATCTCCCCGCCCTTCCGCCGGGGGGTCGTCGACATGGTGCAGACGCCTTCTGACGCCTACTCGGACAGCGGGCTCTCGGCGCCGGTGGAGATGGCCGGGCCCGAGGGCGACTCGCCGGCGCCGCCAACCCTCGTCGACAACGTCGAGACCCTTGCCAACGTCCCCACCATCATCGCCCGCGGCGCCGCCTGGTTCCGCACCCAGGGCACCGAGAAGTCACCTGGCACGATCGTGTGCACCGTCACCGGTCGAGTTCGCCACCACGGGGTAGGGGAGGTGATGATGGGCACGCCCCTGCGGGAGGTCATCCAGGACATCGGCGGGGGACCGCTGCCCGGGCGCCGCATCAAGGCGGTCATGTCGGGCGTGGCCACGGGCCTCCTCACCGAGGACCTGCTGGACACGCCGGTCACTTACGAGGACATGACCGAGGCGGGCAGCGGCCTGGGCTCGGCCGGGTTCATGGTCTTCGACGACACCGTCGACATGACGGCGGTTGCCGCCGGGGCCTCGCGGTTCCTGGCCATCGAGTCGTGCGGCCAGTGCACGCCGTGCAAGCAGGACGGGCTGGCCCTCGCCGAGGTCTGGGCCAAGCTCTGCCGAGGCGAGGGGGCGGCGAGCGACCTCGAGGAGCTCGAGAAGCGCTCGGCCACCGTCGGCGACCGGGCCCGGTGCTACTTGGCGCTGCAGCACCAGGCCCTGGCCACCAGCGTGCTCGAGCGGTTCGCCGACGACGTGCGGGCCCATGTCGACGGAGGCGCCTCGCCGGTCGAGCTCGAGCTGGTCGCCGAGCTGGTGGACATCGCCGACGGCCAGGCCACCCTCGACGAGGAGCACCGGGACAAGCAGCCCGACTGGAGCTTCGGGGGGGAGTACTCGGGAAAGTCGCCGGCCGACCTCTTCGCCGACCACCGGGCCGACGACGAGACCGCCATTTCGCCGGGGCCGGGATCATGAGCGCAGCTCACAGGAGAGATCGTGAGCGCAGCACACCAGGAGACACCGTGAGCTCAGCTCACCAGGAGACACCTAAGCTCAGCTCACCAGGAGACACCGTGAGCGCAGCTCACCAGG
>DASZJY010000297.1:0-3019 GCA_035947635.1 Acidimicrobiales bacterium
GCCGAGGCGGGCATCCCCGCTCTCTTCGTCTCCCGCACCAACGGCTTCCGCATCCTCGGCGCTTCTCTCGACGGCTACACCTGCTCGGAGGACGGCTCGGGCACGCCGGCACCCCCGGTCGGCACCGCCGGGTCCACCCTCGACCTGAAGGGGGTGTTCGACGGCTGGGGCTACATCCACCTGTTCGACGCCAAGACGTTCGTCGACCTCGACCAGTTCGCCATCCCCGAGGCCCACGACCCGGCGTACGCGTCGGGGCACGGGGACCTCTCGGTGCATGAGGTGGCCACCGACCCCGACGCCGACCTCGTCTACGTGTCGTACTACGCCGGTGGCTTCCGGGTCCTCACCTACAACAAGAAGGGCCAGCTCAGCGAGGTGGGGGCGTTCATCGCCGGTCCGGGGATGACCACCACCAGTGGGAAGCCGGTCGCCCAGCACGGCAACAACTTCTGGGGCGTCGAGGTGCACAAGCACCCGAACGGCCAGAAGTACATCCTGGCGTCCGACCGTGACTCGGGCGTCTGGATCTTCCAGCCGAAGCTCTGAGCACCGACGGCCCGGGGGCCGGCAGTCCCCGGGCCGTCGCCTCGGCGAACTGTTCCCGGATCGGCTCGTGGTGGCACGAACTCCGGACTGTCTGCGGGAACGCGCCGTGACGCGGCGGCGGTGGAAGGGTCAGTCGCCCGGCGCCTCGCCCAGCTCACGGAGGGCCCGTGCGAGGGCGGTGCGCAGGCGGCGGGCGGTCGCCGGAGCCAGGTGGGCGACCAGGCCGGCGCCGGGCCGGCCCGCCTCCTCCAGGCTCAGCTCGACCCGGGGGTCGTCGCAGGGCTCACAGTCGTCCAGCAGGGCGACCGCCCAGGCGAGCTGGGCCCGGTCGGGGTCGTCGGCGGGATGGTCGTCGAGGCCGTAGTCCGACAGCTTCCTCATGCCCGCGGCCTCAGCCCGCAGCGCCGCCCTCGCGGTCCTGCCCTTCCTCCAGCTTGCGGCCTTCCGAGTCGATCCACTCCAGCTTGTCGGCCTTCTCCTCCTCGAGGACCTCGGCCGCCTTCTCGACGTCAGCCTTCTCGGTGGCGTGCACGGCGACGAGCGCCCGCCCCTCCCGGAGGGACTCCTGGAAGGTCAGGTCCCAGTCGTCCTCCAGGCTGAGCCCGGCGACCCCACCGACCATGCCTCCCACGCTGGCGCCCGCGACAGTGCCACCGGCAGCCGCGGCCAGGAGGCCCATGCCGATCACCGGGCCGACGCCGGGGATGACGAAGGCGGCGGCGCCCGCCAGCGCTCCCAGCGCGCCGCCCGCGGCAGCGCCCGCGCCCGCCTTCTTGGCGACGTCGGCGGTGGCATCGAGGTCGCGCAGGCGAGTGTCGGGGTCGGAGCGGGCCTCCTCCACGGACTGCCCGAGAACGGAGATGTCCTCGGCCTCGATGCCGGCCCGGCCGAGGGCGTCGATGGCCTTGCGCGCCGCCTCCATGTTCGGGAAGGTCGCCACCACGTTGAACTCGGCAAGGTGCTTCACGACGGCCTCCTCGTACGTCGGTCGGGGTCCGAAGGGAAACTACCTGTTGCCATTTCATGAGCTACCTACCAGCCGATTCATGCTGGGAGGTGCGCAGGTAGTTCGTCTTCGACCCTCAGATGGGTTGGGGATCTGGGATGGGCGGCGCGGGGTCGGGCATGGGCACAGGACCGGGCTCGGGGGCCGGCCCCGGCGGCGGGTCGACGGGCGGGAAGGGATCGGGCGGGACGGGTGACGACAGATGCAACGGTGGGTTGGTCACGTGGCGCTCCTGTGCAGGCAGGGATTGCCGACGGCAGTGACGCGCCTACCCGGGGCGCCGGGCGGCGAAACGACCGCTCGTCGCCAGATCACCCGCGGGAGTGGGCAAGAATGTCACTGGTGACCAGCCCGAGCGCCGACGAGGGCGACCCCAGCGACAGAACCCTCTCCGAGCTGGTCGGCCAGTTCGAGGTCGCCGGCTTCACCGGCCAGATGGCGGCCCGCCCCGGCGGCCGCCTGCGTTGCTTCACCTGCCGCACCGACAGCGACGCCGCGGACGTCGAGCTGGTCGAGCTGCTGCGCATCGAGGGAGCGTCGGACCCCGACGACATGCTCGCGGTGGCCGCCCTCGTCTGTCCCAACTGCGGCGCCCGCGCCACAGCCGTGCTGGGCTACGGGCCGGAGGCCACCGAGGACGACGCCGACGCCCTCCAGCAGCTCCACCGCGCTACCGGCCGCTGAACGCGATGCACCGGCGCGTGGTCACCCCGACCCGGCACTGACCTCTGCGCCGGCGCGCCCTCGTCTCGGGCCGAACCTCGCCGCTCAAGCCCTTCGCCGATCCTGCCGACGGACGCTGTGGCGCCCTGAGTGAGGCCTCCGCCAGCCACTCACCCAGGGCCTCACGTCCCATAGAGGTCATCCAGGAAAGGACCACACGGCACATGAGCATCTTGTCAATGAGGCGGTTGGGCGGGATCGTCACCGGAGCGCTGGCGACCACCGTGGCGGGGGCGCTGCCCGCCTCCGCTCTCGGAATCGGCGTCAACCTCGGCGGCTCCACCCCGTTGGTGCACGTCGAGGACTGTCGGTCGGTGGCAATGGCCCGCCAGGCCGCCTACGGGTTCGACTTCTCCAGCAACGCCACCGGCCCCAAGCACGTCCAGGTCGGTGTCGCCGCCGACGCCTCTGTCGACCTGTGCTGGTCTCTCGACGTGGCCTCGCCGACGAGCATCCAGGTGTGGACCGAGAGCGACCTCTCCGTCAATGGCATCCTCTCCGGCGCGCTCACCCAGACGGACGCCAGCGAGGTGTGCGCCACCGTTCATCTGAAGACCGCCCCCGGCCTCAAGGGAACCGTCACCGCCCAGGCCCACGCCCACGTGCTGGTCGACGGCGCTCCCCCCCTCGACTGGAACGACACCCTCACGAGGAACACCGTGGTGGACGGCATCGGCGAGGACATAACCCTCAAGATGTGCGCCGACACCAGCGGCAACGTCTCAGCTTCGTAGTTCTCCC
>DASZJY010000298.1:0-3971 GCA_035947635.1 Acidimicrobiales bacterium
GAAGTACCCGGCTGTTCCGGCTCCGGTGGCGGGGCCAGTTGCCATACGGATCCAGGCCTCTACTGGAACTGGAACAAGTACATGCGCCTCGTCGAAGACTATTGGAATCTTCTCTAGCCCTACCGCACCCTCAGGGCGTTAGAAGTCCCCCCCACCGAAGTCTCCTCCTCCGAAATCCCCGCCGCCCCAGTCGCCACCGCCCCAATCTCCTCCGCCCCAGTCGCCGCCACCGAAGTCGCCGCCGCCCGAGTCGCCGCCGTCCTCCTGGGCGGCGTCCTCTCGGCCCTCCTCGTAGCCCCGTTCGTACCCACCGCCACCACCCCACCCGAAGCCGCCACCACCGAGCATCGAGCCGAGGAGCAGGCCGGTGAAGAGGTCGCTGCCCCCGAAGAAGCCGCCGCCGTACCAACCGCCCCCGTAGCCCATGTAGGCGGGCCTTCCGTCGTCGTCGATCTCGACCGCCGGTTCACCCCTCGGCCCCTGGGCTCGCAGGTCGGCCGGCGGGGGTGGCGGCTCGCGGCCGTCGATGCGGGCCCGGGCCCGGGCGAAGGCGTACTGGCCCTCGGCCAGGGCGCGTTGGATGCGGGGCGCGTCGTCGGGGTCGTCGACGGCCTCCACCGCTGCCTGCGCCCAGCGGAAGCGGGTGGCGCCGGCGTCGTAGTCCTCCCGGGCGTCGGGGTGCATCGCGACCTGGGGTTCGAGGGCGACCACGTCGTCGGCCAGCAACTGCAGGTCGAGCCGCAGGTCGCGGCGCAAGCCCTCGAGCTGCTGCTGGCGCTCCTGCTCCTTGCGGCGGCGACGCCAAAGGAGGTACCCACCACCGCCCGCGGCACCGCCGACGAGCAGTAGCGGGAACAGCGACGACCCACCCCCGCCGCCGTCGTCGGCCGGGGCGTCACCCTGGCCGTCTGAGGACGGGCGGTCGACGGCCGAGGGCTCGAGGCGCTGGACGTTCGTGACGTACTCCCGCAGGACGGCTGCCGGCCCCTCGCCGCGGTGCTCTCGGAAGACTTCGGTGGCCAGGTCGCTGGCCTGGCCGCCGGGCACCACGGTGCTCGTCGCCCGGAAGCTGGTGCCTGCGAGCACGGCGTAGGTGCCCCGGAGACCCGTGGCCCTCCGCAGGGCGGCGCCGACGCCGTTCGGGTCGCCCCCCGTCTCCTGAAGGACTGCCGAAGGGAGGACGGCGACGTACACCGGATGGGTGCCCGCCCGCACCTCGTCGCGGATCCGCTCGGCGTCGGCCGCCGAAACGATGTCCTGGGCGTCGGGGTCCACGTAGACGGGGTCGCTGCGTAGGGCCAGACCGGCACGGTCGACGATGGGACCGGCCGCCATGGCGGTGCCGGTGGCCAGGAACAGGATGATCACCGCCGCCGCGACCACCGTCGACCGGATGGTGCTTCTCGTCATGCGCCGGCCTCCGTCGACCCCGTTGGTCGCCCACCTACCTACCCCGCCGGAAGAGGGGCCCAACTCACCCGTCCTCGTCGTCAGCCAGCTGTGGATCGGCGCTCACGGGGGACGCGTGGTGGGCCACCATCCTCCAGTCGCCGTCGCCAGAGCGACTGAACAGGTTGAGGGCGGCAACGGTGGTGGCGGGCTGGCTGTCGGAAAGGATGTTCTCGTCGACGGAGACCCAGGCCAGGTCGCCGGCGACGTGGGTGGCGACGTTCGTCAGGATGAACTGCAGGTGCTGGTCGTTCTGGAAGAGGGCGAAGAACGAGGCCGCCACCTGACCCCACCCTCGCAGCGTCGCCCAACCGGGATGCGTGCACACCACCCGGTCCGAGTGCTCCCAGAGCCGCGACATGGCCTCGAGGTCCCGATCTTCGAACGCTCCGTAGAACGCCTGGTTGGCATGGCGGACGAGGTCGGCGTCGTTGGTGACCGCGATGGTGTTCCTCCCGTCGGCCCGAGCCGGCCGCGCCGGGTGATCCCGGCGTGATCCGGCGTCATCCCGGCGGGGGCACGCTAGCGTCCCCGCGGTGCGCCTCGTGCCGTCCGGGGATGGCGTCCCCGTCGCCGTGCACGAGCTGGGAGGCGCCGGCCCCGACCTCCTGATCGTCCACGGGACGGGGTTCTGTGCCGGGATGATGGCACCGCTCGCCGCCGAGCTGACCTCCTCCTATCGCTGTGCCGGCGTCGACCTCCGCGGGCACGGGGCCAGCCCCGTCGTGCCTGGCGTCGGCTATCACTGGCACGACCTCGCCGGTGACGTCCTCGCCGCCCTCGATGCCCTGGAGGTGGCTCCCGCCTACGCCGTCGGCCACTCCTCGGGCGGCGCCGCCCTGCTGCTCGCGGCCTCCCGCGACCCAAGCCGGTTCGAGGCGCTGTGGTGCTTCGAACCGATCGTCTGGCCCGACCCGGTGGCCCTCCGCGACCGGGCCCAAGGGCTGGCCGCAGCGGCGTCCCGTCGCCGAGCCGTGTTCGCCTCCCGTGAGGAGGCGGCCGCCAACTTCGCGAGCAAGCCGCCGTTCTCGGGGTTCGACCCCCGCGTGCTGGCGGCCTACCTCGACTGCGGCTTCGCGGAGCGAGCCGACGGCACCGTCGAGCTCTGCTGCCCACCCGAGGTGGAGGCCGAGATGTACCGCATGGGGGTGACCCACGACGGCTTCTCCCGCCTGCCCCGGGTCGCCTGCCCGGTGACGGTCGCCCGGGGTGACCGGAGCGAGGCACTCGGCCAGGAGGTGGTGGTCGCCCAGGTCGCCGCCCTGAGCCGAGGCCAGGCGGTCGAGCTCGACGGGCTGGGCCACTTCGGGCCTCTGGAGGACCCGGCGCGGGTGGCCGCGGCCGTCCTCGATGCCTTCCGCTCCGGGGGCTGAGACGGCCGGCGGTAGGCAGAAGGCATCCGCGTCGCCGTCACACCCCGGCGGTACGGTGAGATCGGTGTCTCTCCCGTTGCCCGGCTCGCTGACCCCGTCGAAGGTGGCGTCGTTCAAGGACTGCGCCCTCGCCTTCCGCTTCTCGGCCATCGACCACCTGCCCGAGCCGCCGTCCCCGTGGGCCACGAAGGGCACCTTGGTGCACCGGGCGCTCGAGCTGCTGCTGTGCGAGCCTCCCGCCCGCCGCACGCCGGCCACCGGCCTCGAGTGCCTGGTCCGGGCCCGGGCCGAGATGGCGACGCACCCCGACTACCTCGAGCTCGGGCTCAGCCCCGAGGCCGAGGCGGAGTTCGTCGCCGACGCCGAGGCGCTGCTGCGCCGCTACTTCGAGCTGGAGGACCCGACGGCAGTCCACCCCATCGGCCTCGAGCTCCGCTTGGAGGCCAAGGTCGGGTCGCTCACGCTGCGTGGTGTCATCGACCGGCTCGACCTCGATCCCGACGGTGGCCTCGTCGTCACCGACTACAAGACCGGGAAAGTGCCGGGTGTGGCCCACGAGCAGGCCCGGCTGGGCGGCGTCCACTTCTACGCCTTCCTCTGCGAGCAGGTCCTCGGCCGCCGGCCCACCCGGGTCCAGCTCCTCTACCTCAGCGAGCCGGTGGCGATCATCGCCCAGCCGTCCGACCAGTCCATCCGCGGCCTCGAGCAGCGGACACTCGCCATCTGGCGGGCGGTCGAGCGGGCGTGCGCCCTCGACGACTTCCGGCCCCATCCCTCACGGCTGTGCGATTGGTGCTCGTTCCGGGACTACTGCCCAGCCTTCGGCGGTGACCCCGCCCGGGCCCGCGAGCTGGCCGCCACCGGCTGAGGGTCTCAGGGGGGCGGTCGCTCCCCCGTGCGCCCACCGCTACCGTCGTCGTCCGTGCTCCGCCCGGTCGCCTCCGCCCGCCACCAGGTGCGGACGTTCGACTCCTTCGTCGACCGCTCCTTCGACGCCGTGCGGGGCCGGCCCGCGGTCGACCGCCTCTTCTACGCCGCCTCCGAGCAGCAGCCAGACGAGGCTGAAGTCTCCGAGCTCCGAGGCGGCGTAGAAGAGGCGGTCGACCCCGGGCCGGCCCCGCAGGGCGTCGAAGGAGCGGTCGACGAAGG
>DASZJY010000299.1:0-2148 GCA_035947635.1 Acidimicrobiales bacterium
CGGAGAGCGTCGTGACGAACGCCAGCTTCGAGCTCATGGCGCCGTCGCGCCCAGGGGACATGCCATGAGCTCGACTTCCAACTTCGAGCTCATGGCGCCGCCGCGCCCAGGGGACATGCCATGAGCTCGACTTCCAACTTCGAGCTCACGGCGCCGTCGCGCCCAGGGGACATGCCATGAGCTCGACTTCCAACTTCGAGCTCATGGAGGCCCTCCAGGTCATCGAGCGGGAGAAGGGGGTGTCCATCGACACCCTGCTCGAGGCACTGGCCAACGCCCTGGTGTCCGCCTACAAGCGCATGCCCAATGCCGCCGAGGAGGCGTTCGTCACCATCGACCCCGACACCGGGGAGATGCACGTCTACGCCCAGGACCTCGACGAGGACGGCAACGTCACCCGCGAGTGGGAGGACACGCCCGAGGACTTCGGGCGCATCGCCGCCCAGACGGCCAAGCAGGTGATCCTGCAGCGCATCCGCGAGGCCGAGCGGGAGATGAAGTACGAGGACTACGCCGGCCGCGAGGGTGAGATCGTCACCGGCATCATCCAGCAGAACGACCAGCGCTACACCCTGCTCGACCTGGGCCGGGTCGAGGCGCTGCTGCCCCAGGCCGAGCAGGTGCCTTACGAGCGCTACGACCACGGGGCCCGGCTCAAGGCCTACATCGTCGAGGTGCGCAAGACCAGCAAGGGCCCCCAGATCGTGGTCAGCCGCACCCACCCGGGGCTGGTGATGCGCCTCTTCCAGCTCGAGGTGCCGGAGATCAGCGACGGCGTCGTCGAGCTCAAGGCGGTGGCACGGGAGCCCGGCCACCGCACGAAGATCGCGGTGTGGTCGAACGACAGCAACGTCGACCCGGTGGGTGCCTGCGTGGGTGCCCGCGGGGCACGCGTGCGCATGGTCGTGAACGAGCTGCGGGGCGAGAAGGTCGACATCGTCCCCTTCTCCGAGGACCCCCAGGAGTTCGTCATGAAGGCGCTGTCGCCGGCGCGGGTCAGCCAGGTGCGCATCGACGAGGAGACGGGCACCGCCGAGGTCATCGTGCCCGACTACCAGCTGTCCTTGGCCATCGGCAAGGAGGGCCAGAACGCCCGGCTGGCGGCCCGCCTCACCGGGTGGCGGGTGGACATCAAGAGCGAATCGCAGCTGGCCGAGGAGGAGGCGGGCTACGCCGGAGAGGAGTGGGCCCAGGGCGAGTGGGTCACCGACGAGTCGGGCGGGATGGTGTGGCGGCCGGCCGAGGGCGGCGAGGAGGTATCCGTCGACCAGTGGTCGGCGGGCGACGCCGCCGAACCGGCCGAGAAACCCGAAGTAGTGACGGCGACGGGATCCCAAGCGGTGGGGGCGACGGGGCCGTTGGCCGTCGACGCCACCGACGCCGTCGGCGACAGCGCGGCCGCGCCGGTGGCCGGCGAAGCGGTGGCGGGGGAGCCCTCCGCGCCGCCACTCGCGAGCGAGGAGGAGACGACGGCATAGCCCCGCGGCGCACCTGCATCGGCTGCCGGCGGGTGGCTCCGCCCGACGAGCTGGTACGGGTGGTCGCCCTTCCGGACGGGGACCTGGCCCAGGGGCGGGACCGGCCCGGTCGAGGGGCGTGGCTGTGCGCCGGGTCGGCGTCGTGCGTCGAGGCCGCCGCCCGACGGCGGGCCTTCTCCCGGGCCCTCCGGAGGGAGGTCAGGCCCGAGGCGGTGGCGGCGCTGCGTTCGGCCGTCGCCAGTCGTGGGAGGATGGAAGCGGGAGGGCAGGCCGGGCGTTGAAGCCCGGCCCAGAAATGAAGACGACGGCGCCGATGGGGCAGGGGCCCCATCTGGCGAGAGGTCCCGAAGGCGCGGGGTTGGGGCCCCGCCCGGGCAAAGGACATCGGAGGAAAGCAGAGACTTGGCAGCGAGGATTCGGGTCTACGAGCTGGGACGAGAGCTCGGGCTCACCAACAAGGAGACGCTCGACCTGTGCCTGGCACTCGGGATCGGGGTGAAGAGCCACTCCTCGAGCATCGAGGACGCCCAGGCCGACCGCGTCCGGCGAAAGGCCGAGCGCGAGGGCCTCAAACGCGAGGTGTCCCCCGAGGAGCCCAAGGTGGCGGCGCGCGGCGGTGGCGCCTCAGCGACGGCCACTCCGGCCCCGAGCGGCACCGCTCCGGCGGCTC
>DASZJY010000300.1:0-3179 GCA_035947635.1 Acidimicrobiales bacterium
GGCGCTGCGACGCCGCCGGCCACACCGAGTGGGGGGCGGGGTAGGGGAGGACGGCCACGTACGGCACGCCGGCGTCGGCCGCCGCCTCCGCCCCCAGCTGCTCGGCGCCCAGGCCCATGCCGGTGAGGACCACCAGGTCGGGGTGGAGCTGGCGCTTGGCCGCCAGCACCTCGGCCAGCCGGGCCCGCGCTCCGTCGGCCACGGGATTGGCCTCGTAGCCGCCGAGGGCGGGCGGCCGATGACCGGTGACGACGAGCAGCCGCCCTTCGGGGACGCGCGGGTCGGCACCGCCGAGCGTGCCCGGGGCGTCGGCCGGGCCCAGGTCGGTGGGAGGGGCGTCACCGGACCGGCCGTTCTGGGTTCGGGCCGCCTCCACTGCCAGCCGGTCGACGAGGTCGTTCATGGGGTCGGCGCCGTGGCCCTTCACCCAGCGCCAGCGCACTCGGGCCGGGTCGGCCCGCACGAGATCGATGAGCGGCTCCCAGAGGTCTCGGTTGGCGACCGGCTGCTTGGCCTTCGTGCGCCAGCCGCGGGCGAGCCATCCCTCCCACCAGCGGTCGCGGAAGCAGTTGACGACGTAGGTCGAGTCGCTGACCACCTCGAGCGGCCCGTCAATCGACCGGACCGCATCGAGAGCGGCGTGTATCTCCATCCGCTGGTTGGTCGTGAGCTCGGCCGCCCCGCTGGCGAACCGGCCCCCGGGCACGGCCCAGGCCCACCCTCCCGGCCCTGGGTTCCCCAGGCACGCCCCGTCGGTGTACACGACCGTCGCGTCGTCGGTCATACCGGCGCGTACTCGCGCAATTGCCCCTTGGAGGGGGTGTTTTCGCGGTCGGCGGCCCCGTAGGCGGCTCTCGCCGCCGCCACGAGCCCCTCGGCGGACATTCCTGCGGTGTAGCGCAGGATCGTCCAGCCGGCGGCGGCCAGCGCGTTGTCGCGCTCACGATCGTGCTCGAACGCCGAGCGGCTGGCGTGCACCTCCCAGCCGTCGTATTCGATGCCGAGCCGGCGATCCGGGTAGGCGAGGTCGAGGACGTAGACGGTGCCCCCGGCGATGACCTGGTGCTGGGGAACGGGCCGAGGAAGCCCGGCGCCGACGAGGAGCTCGGCCGTCTCGACCTCCCCAGCGCTCTCACCCGGGTCGTACCTCCCCTCACGGGCGTCGAGCACCGACCGCAAGGCGGCCAGACCGCCGACCCGGCCCAGGAGCTCGTCGTGGACGGCACGGAGCTCCGAGATTCGGGCGATCCTGCGGCGCAGGCACTGGTCGACGAGCGAGCCGAGGAAGCGTGGCGACAGGTCGAAGGCGAGGTCGGCGAGCGTGCGGGGCGGCGTAGTGACCGGGAACCCCGACCTCGTCGTGAAGTGGGCTGCCAGGAGCCTGCCGCTCTGGTGGCACCGGACTCCTGGGAGCCGAGGCCACATCGGGGCCGGCACGGTGATCTCGGGACGGTCGGCCACGACGCCTCGGAGGTCCCACAGCTCGGCGGCGGAGCGGTGCGACACGACGGCTCCCGCCCCGACGGCCAGGCAGACGGCGCGAAGGTCGGCCCGAGGACCCGGGGGGACGCCGGCGAAGCGGTAGACGCCCCGCCTCACGACCACCAGCCGGCCCGACGCCAGACGGCCCTCGAGCTGCTTCTTGCTCAGGTGGTCACGCGCCTGAGGGCGCGCCACGAGCCCGTCCTGGCGACTGGCGAGTTCGGCGAGTTCGAGCTCTCCCATGGCGCCCCATTGAACCCGGACGGTGCGACACTCATCGCCCGCCCGCGAAACGACCCCCTCCACGGGGCAATTTCGCGAGAACACACTCTTCACGCCGAGGATGCGCCATATGCGCGCCGGAGGTGGAAGCATGGAGACGTGATCTTCGACGGCTTCGCGCAGCAGATCCCCGACATCGACAAGCAGGAGACGGCCGAGTGGCTCGACTCCTTCGAGGCGGTGGCCGAGACCAGGGGGAAGAGCCGCGCCCGGTTCCTCGTCATGAAGCTGCTCGAGCGGGCCCGCGAGCTGCAGATCGGCTATCCGGCAGCCGTCTCCACGCCCTACATCAACTCGATCCCGCCCGAGCGGGAGCCCTGGTTCCCGGGCGACGAGTTCATGGAGCGCCGCATCCGGGCGTTCGTCCGCTGGAACGCGGCGGTGATGGTCACCCGGGCCAACACACGGGCGCCCGGCATCGGCGGGCACCTGGCCACCTACGCCTCCTCCGCGTCCCTCTACGAAGTCGGCTTCAACCACTTCTTCCGGGGCAAGGACGACGGCCGCTCGGGCGACCAGGTCTACTTCCAGGGGCACGCCGCTCCCGGCATCTACGCCCGGGCGTTCCTCGAGGGAAGGCTGACCGAGGCCCAGCTCGACCGCTTCCGCCAGGAGATCGGCGGCGGCGGACTGTCGTCCTACCCCCACCCCCGCCTGATGCCCGACTTCTGGGAGTTCCCGTCGGTCTCCATGGGCCTCTCGCCCATCAGCGCGATCTACCAGGCCCGCTTCAACCGCTACCTCCACAAGCGTCGCATCGCCGACACCAGCCGGTCGAAGGTGTGGTGCTTCCTCGGCGACGGCGAGTGCGACGAGCCCGAGACCCTCGGCTCCCTCTCCCTGGCCGCCCGCGAGCAGCTCGACAATCTCGTCTTCGTCGTCAACTGCAACCTCCAGCGCCTCGACGGGCCGGTGCGGGGCAACGGGAAGATCATCCAGGAGCTCGAGGCCGTCTTCCGGGGCGCGGGCTGGAACGTCATCAAGGTCATCTGGGGCTCGAAGTGGGACGAGCTCCTCGCCCGCGACGTCGACGGCGTCCTCCTCAACAAGATGAACACCACCCTCGACGGCGAGTACCAGAAGTACTCGGTCGAGTCGGGTGCCTACATCCGCGAGCACTTCTTCGGCCCCGACCCCCGCCTGCGGGCCATTGTCGAGCATCTCTCCGACGACGAGCTGCGCACGCTGCCCCGCGGCGGCCACGACTACCGCAAGCTCTACGCCGCCTACGAGGCGGCGGTCGAGCACGAGGGGGCGCCCACCGCCATCCTGGCCAAGACGATCAAGGGGTGGACGCTCGGGCCCGACGTCGAGGGGCGCAACGCCACCCACCAGATCAAGAAGATGAAGGGCCCGGACATCAAGGTGTTCCGGGACCGTCTGTACATGCAGGAGGAGGTGCCGGACGAGGTCCT
>DASZJY010000301.1:0-3110 GCA_035947635.1 Acidimicrobiales bacterium
ATCCGCGACCTCGTCCACACCACCGCCGGCGCGCTGATCGACGCCGCCTGCCCCCCACGGGCGCATCGACGTCGTCAACGGCCTGGCCCGGGTCACCGCCGCCCGCGTCGTCAGCTCCTACTTCGGCATCCCAGGACCGGACGAGAGGACGTTGATGCGCTGGATGCGGACGATCTTCTACGAGACGTTCCTGAACGTCACCCGAGACCCCGGGGTGCAGAAGGCGGGGGAGGCGTCGGGCGCGGAGTTCCACGCCTACGTCCACCGTCTCGTCGCCGAGCGGCGGGGGCGGATCGCCGGTGACGACGGGACCGCGCCCGACGACTTCTTCACGCGCCTGGTGCGCCTCGCCTCAGAGCCCGACACCCGTCTCAGCGACGAGGGGATCATCCGCAACATCGGAGGCGTGGTCGTCGGCGCCCTCGACACCACCTCCAAGGCGACGACGCACGCGGTGTCCGAGCTCCTGCGCCGGCCCGAGGCCTTGGCCGGGGCCCGCCAGGCGGCGTACGACGGCGGAGGCGCGGCGGTCAGGCCGTACCTGCTCGAGGCCCTGCGCTTCAACCCTCTCAACCCCGTTCTCAGCCGCAAGGCCGCCCGTGACACGGTCGTCGCCGAAGGGACCCCGCGTCAGCACCGGGTCCCTGCCGGGTGTGCGGTCGTCGTCGCCGTCGGCTCGGCCATGTTCGATCCCGAGGTGTTCGAGGAGCCTGAGCGCTTCCGCACCGACCGTCCCCAGTCGGCGTACCTGCACTTCGGCCACGGGATGCACACGTGCTTCGGCGAGCAGGTGAACCTCGTGCAGATGCCCGAGATCGTCGCCGCCCTCCTGAAGCTCGACGGGCTGCGCCTCGCCCCTGGCGGCGAGGGAAGGATCGTCTACGAAGGGCCCTTCCCCGACCGCCTCGTCGTCGAGTTCGTGCCGAGCGGGAGCCCAGGATGAAGGAGGGGGTCCCGCCCCAGCGAGGCTTCACGATCGTCACGAGGATCGTGCCCGGGCAGACGGCCGAGCTGGCGGCGCTGCTCGACGCCATCGGGGGCGACGTCGAGGACAACCCCCACGTCCCCTTCGTCAACCTCGAGTCCCTGCATTACTCGAGCATGATCGCGGTCGACGACGGCTCGTCCGAGCCCTATCTGTTGTTCGAGGGAAGCGTCGACGGAGAGGTTGACGATTTCCTCCGCGACCTCGTCTCCCGGGCGGCGCCGGGGCTGGGACGGATCTACCAGCACTGCGTCGGCTACCCGGAGTCGGGCACGGACGACCACGCCGCCCTCGCCGGCTACCTCCTGGCCCACGACATCGGGCCGGGGGCCATGTTCGTCGCCTGGCCGGGCCGCACGGTCGCCACCATCCGCCAGGAGGCGTACCTCCGCGAGCGCATCGGCCAGTTCCTCGACGAGGCACTGGCCACCACCGACCTGGCCTCGCAGCCGCCCCCGGAGGTCCGCCGGCGCATCCAGGAGTTCGTCCGCCGCGAGCCGTCCCTCGACTGGGCCCAAGAGGAGCTGCCCCGCCCCTTCCTGGTGCGCTACGGGGCGGAGGTCGCCGTCTTCGGCAGCTACCCCATCGTCTTCGGGCTGTACAAGCTGGTCCGTACGGCCGTGTCCAGGAGGTCGGGCCGGACCTCCCGGAAGGTGGCCAGGATGGTCCTGGCGGCCATCGCCTCGGTCCTGGGGACGGTGGCGGTTGTGCTCCGGTGGCACGAGGTCCGCGACGACCGCAAGGACGCCCAGCGCCAGCCCGACTGGCAGACGGTGTACGCCCAGTGGAGCGAGTCGCTCGGCCATGTCGTGGAGCGGGAGGATCTCCAGCTCCAGAATCACCTGGCCAGCGTCACCTTCGTGAAGCCCGGCCGCTTCCGCCTCAACCTGCTGAAAGTGGTGTTCGCCGGCGTCGTCGTGGCGGCCCGGCTGGTGGCCAACCGGGGGAAGCTGGGCGGGATCATGTCGGTGCACTTCGCCCGGTGGGTGCTCACCAGCGACGACACGACCGTCGTGTTCCTCTCCAACTTCGACGGCAGCTGGGAGAGCTACCTCAACGACTTCATCGACCTCGCCGCCCCTGGCCTCAACGCGATCTGGGCGAACACGGACAACCGCATCGGCTACCCGCCGGCCCGGCTCCTCTTCTTCGGCGGCGCCCGCGACGGCGACCGTCTCAAGGCGTACGCCCGCTACAGCCAGGTTCGCAGCCGGGTCTGGTACAGCGCCTATCCCGATCTCACGGTCGTCAACATCGGCAACAACATCGAGATCAGGGAGAAGCTGTTCGCCGACCTCGACGACCAGGACACCGAGACGTGGCTGCGGCGGCTCTGAGCAAGGGAGGAAGGATGGCGGCCGCCGGCGCCGAGCTGCAACGCGACGACGTCCAGGGCTTCGTCGTGAGCGGGTACGGAAAGATGGGCCACGCCACGTTCGCCATGCTCTCGGTGACCGACGGCGACGGCGCTCGCCGGTGGCTGGCCGACCTGGCTGCCCGGGTCACCAACGCCGTCCGGTCGGCCGAGCGCCGGTGTGTCAACGTCGCCTTCACCGCTGCCGGCCTGCGGGCGCTCGGGATGGCCGACGCCGACGTGCGCACGTTCTCCGTCCCCTTCCAGGAGGGGATGGCCGTCCCCCACCGGTCACGGGTCCTCGGGGACGGCGGCGCCAGCGACCCGTCCCGGTGGGAGTGGGGTGCGCGCGACGACGAGGACCTCCACGTCCTCCTGCTCCTCTACGCCGTCGACGCCGACGAGCTCGACGACGTGGTGGCCGAGGAGCTGGGGCCCGAGCGCCTGGACGACGCCCTGCGCCTGATCCGCCGGCTCGATCCCGAGCGCCTCCCGGGCCAGGTGAACGTCGGCAAGTTCGGGTTCGAGCACTTCGGCTTCGCCGACGGGATGTCCCAGCCGGTGGTCGAGGGGAGCGGACAGGAGGCCAAGCTGGCGGGCGACGACGCCCGGCGCACGGTGATCGCCGCCGGCGAGTTCGTGCTCGGCTACCCGAACGGTTACGGCAAGCTGACGCCGGTCCCGAAGGCGGGCACCGCCACGTCCCGCCCCTGGGAGTTCGGCCGCAACGGCACCTACCTGGTCTTCCGCCTCCTCTACCAGGACGTCGCC
>DASZJY010000302.1:0-5363 GCA_035947635.1 Acidimicrobiales bacterium
CTGCTTGCGGGCGGTCTGGAAGAGGTCGCGCACCCGGGCGGCGCCCACGCCCACGAACATCTCCATGAAGTCCGACCCGGTGATGGACATGAAGGGCACGCCCGCCTCGCCCGCCACCGCCCGGGCGATCAGCGTCTTGCCGGTTCCCGGCGGCCCCACGAGCAGGACGCCTTTGGGGATGCGGGCACCGATCTCGCGGAACTTGCCGGGCGACTTCAGGAAGTCGACGACCTCGGTGATCTCCTGCTTCACGCCCGTGTAGCCGGCCACGTCGGCGAAGGTCGTCTTGGGCTTCTCGGTCGTGTACACCTTCGCCTTCGAGCGCCCGATGGACATGATGCCGGCCATCTGCCCCTGGGCCCGGCGTCCCATCCACCACCAGAAGCCGATCAGCAGCGCGATGGGGAACACCCAGACGAGGATCGTCCCGAGGATGTTGGAGCTTGGGGAGACGAAGTCGTAGCGGACGCCCTTCTCCACGAGCAGGTCGAAGTCGGCGTCGGGGAGCTCCTGCGGCGCGGTCGAGGTGAACGTCGAGCCGTTCTTGAGTTTGCCCTTGATCTGGGAGGTGTCGTTGGCGATCTCGACGCTGGCGACCTCTCCGGCGATCACCTTCTGGCGGAAGGTGCTGTAGGGGATGTCGTCGGACTTCGAACCCGTCACCTGCGGGGCGAGGACGAGGGCGAGCATGGCGACGGCGATGAGCGCCCAGACGATGGGGCGCGGCCAGCCGGGCCGGCCGGGGAGGCTCGGCGGCGTCGGGCGCTCCTTTCGCGCGCCGCGAGGCGGCGGCGGAGGCTGGGGGCTCACGCCCTTCATGCTAGGCGGCCGGGGGCGCCTACCGGGGCCGACCCGGCCGGCCATCCGCCACGCGCCGGCTTCGGCTGGCTAGCGTCTTGGGAATGGACCGCCCACGCCTCTGCGACAGGCCGGCGTGCGGGGCGACGGCGACCGCATGCCTGACCTTCCAGTACGCCAACCGGAAGGTGTGGCTCGACGACCTCCCCGACGACCCTGACCCGTCGATGATCGAGCTCTGCACGTACCACGCCGACCGGGTGAGCGTGCCTCTCGGGTGGTCGGGCGACGACCGCCGGGCGGTCGAGCCGGCGGCCGAGCCCCTCGCCGGCTGACCGTCGACCCCGCCCGGGAGGAGCCACCGGCCCGCTGGGGCCTGGGCGACGCCGGCGCCGGCATGCTCGCCGGCCTCCTCCTGTCGAGTGTCGTCGCCAGCATCTGGCTGGGGGCCACCGGCGACGACGAGCTGACCCTCGGCGGGTTGGCCCTGAGCCAGCTGGGGCTCTGGGCCGGCCTCGGTGGGTCCGTGGTCCGGGCGTCGTTGCGGAAGGGCACCGGGCGCCTGGCCGACGACTTCGGATGGCGGCTCCGGCCCGTCGACCTCGCCATCGGCGTCGTCTGCGCCATCCTCGCCCACGCCTTCCTCGACCTGGTCGTGGCCCGGCTGCTGGCGCCGCTGCTCGGTGACCCCGACGTCTCCGAACCGGTGGAGGACCTCGTCGACGCCGCCGGCGGCCTCCGGATGGTGGGCCTCCTGCTCTTCGTCTCGGTGGGGGCGCCGGTTGTGGAGGAGCTCTTCTTCCGAGGGCTGCTTCTCCGCAGCCTCGAGCGACGGTTCGACGCTCGCATCGCCGTGGTGCTGTCCGGGGTTCTTTTCGGCCTGGCCCACGTGCAGGCCCTCTCCGCCGGCGCCCTGGTCCTCGTGATCGTGAGCCTCGTCTTCCTCGGCCTGTTCCTGGCCGTGCTGGTCGTGCGCACCGGACGCCTGGGCCCCTCGATCGTCGCCCACGCCGTCTTCAACGCGATCAGCGTGGCGGCGGTGTCTTTGGGGTGATGTCCAGAAAACCCCTCAAGGGTCGGTCCACGGATGCCGATGCTGAAGGAGCCTGGGAGGGCCGAGTGAAGGGGAGTCGACATGAGCTGTCCGAGGTGCCGCGCGGCTGACCTCACCGAGATCAGCCTCGAGTTGCGGGGCAAGAGCGTGATCATGCACTCGTGCACCCGCTGTGAGACCCGCTGGTGGGACGCCGACGGTGAGCGGGTGGCCTTCCACCACGTGCTCCACCTGGCGACACCTGACTGACCCGCGAGCCGGCGGCGGACCGACGCGTCCGACCCACGCCGGGGTGCCAACATAGGCGCCATGGGACGCCCGAGCGCCAAGGCCCTTCCCGAGGCCTGGGAGCGCCTGAGAGACCTCGTGCGCTCGCGTGAGCTCTCGACGGAGGCATGGATCACGCTCAGCGTGGTGGCCGCCGCCGTCGTCTTCACACTGGTCCAGCTGCAGCCCTCGCTGCTCGTGGCCGACACCACGCCGTCCGGCGGCGACATGGGCGCCCACGTCTGGGGGCCCGACTACCTGCGTCACCATCTGTTGCCCCAGGGCCGCATCACCGGATGGGCGCCGGCCTGGTATGCCGGGTTCCCCGCCTACTTCTTCTACTTCCCCCTGCCCGCGCTGCTGATCGTCGCCCTGAGCTTCGTCCTCCCCTACGTCGTCGCCTTCAAGCTGGTCACCGTCCTCGGCATGCTCAGCCTGCCGATCGCGGCCTGGGCGTTCGGCCGCCTCATCGAGATGCGCTTCCCCGGCCCCGCCCTCCTGGCCGCCGCCACCGTCCCCTTCCTCTTCGACCGGGGCTACACGATCTACGGCGGCAACATCGCGTCGACCCTCGCCGGCGAGTTCGCGTTCTCCATCAGCCTGTCGTTGGCGCTTCTCTTCCTCGGGTTCTTCGCCCGAGGGTTGGAGACAGGGCGCCATCGCGCCCTCACCGCCGTCCTGCTCGGCCTCACCGGGCTGAGCCACCTGTTGCCCACCCTCTTTGCCCTCGCCGGGGCCGGCCTGCTCCTCCTCCTCCGCCCGCAGCCCCCGCGGTGGAAGCTCGGGCTCACGGTGCTCGGCGTCGGTGGCCTTCTGGCGGCGTTCTGGTCCTTCCCCTTCCTCGTGCGGCTCCCGTACACGAACAACATGGGGTGGGAGAAGATCACCGAGTACTGGGACAACCTCTTCCCCCAGAACCTCCGCTGGCTCGCCCTCATGGCGGCCGTCGGGGCGGTGACCTCCGTCGTCAATCGCCGGAGAGCGGGTCTACTGATCACCGGCTTGGCCGTCATCGCCGGGAGCACCTTCGTCCTGGCCCCGCCGGGGCGCCTCTGGAACGCCCGGGCCCTGCCCTTCTGGTTCCTGTGCCTCTACCTCCTCGCCGGGGTGGCGGTGGCCGAGGTGGCCCGCATCATCGGCCGCCGCCTGGCCGACCAGCGTCCCAACGCACCCGCGCGCGTGAACATGGCCGCCGCCGTCGCCGGGGCGCTGGCGGTATGGATGTTCGTCGGGCTGCCCCTGCACGTCCTGCCCAGCTGGTTGCCGATCCGCGACACCACCGACTCGAGCTTCATCCCCGCGTGGGCCCGGTGGAACTACAGCGGGTACGAGCGCAAGGACGCCTACCCCGAGTACAAGGGCATCGTCGACACCATGCGCCGGGTCGGGCGGGAGGTCGGCTGCGGCCGGGCCCACTGGGAGTACGAGTCCGACCAGAACCGCTTCGGGACCCCGATGGCGCTGATGCTCCTTCCCTACTGGACCGACCAGTGCATCGGGTCGATGGAGGGCCTGTACTTCGAGTCGGCAGCCACCACCCCCTACCACTTCCTCAGCGCCGCCCAGCTGTCCAAGGCGCCCTCGAACCCCCAGCGCGGCCTGCCCTACAAGAGCTTCGACGTGGACTCCGGGGTCCGCGACCTCCAGCTTTTCGGCGCCCGTTACTACCTCGCCTTCTCGCCCGACGCGGTCGCCCAAGCCACGGCCAACCCCCAGCTCCGCGAGGTGGCGGTCACCGGCCGCTGGCACGTGTTCGAGGTGGCCGGGTCTGAGCTGGTCACGCCGCTGCCCTTCGAGCCGGCCGTGCTCGAAGGGGTGGGCGACCAGCACGAGGGGTGGCTCGAGGCGTCGGTCAAATGGTTCAACGACCCCGCCCGCCGAGAGGTGCCGCTGGCCATGGGCGGGCCCAAGGAGTGGCCGCGTGTGAAGGTCACCGAAGTCGATGCCGAGCCCGCCGGTGGCCAACCGGCGCCGATCGGGTCCGGCGTCGAGATCCAGCCCGCCCCGTTCGAGGCGGTGACGCCCACCCAGGTCCGCAACATCAAGGCGGGTGAGACCTCGCTCTCCTTCGACGTCGACCGCCCGGGTTCACCGGTGCTGGTGAAGGCGTCGTACTTCCCGAACTGGAAGGCGTCGGGCGCCAAGGGCCCGTGGCGGATCACCCCCAACCTGATGGTCGTCGTGCCCACCGACACCCACGTGAGCATGCGGTTCGGCTACACGCCGGTCGACGTCTTGGGATGGCTCCTGACCATCACCGGCATCGGCCTCGTCGTCCTACTCGCCCGGCGCGGCCGGGTGAACTTCGGCGACCGCCCGCCCGCCCCGGCGCGCGAGGCCGTGGCCCCCGAGCCTGCTCCCGCGCCGGCGACCGTCGTGGTGTCGGACGACGACTTCGAGGCGGTGACCGCCGGCCGTTCGCCTCCCTCGGGCTGATCCTCGCCCGTCGGGCGCCGGAATGCGTCCGCACCGGTCGGGGAGAGCATTACCGTACCGGCGTGCAACCGGGCCAGCGGAGCGAGACGAGCGCCCCGCCGACGGTCGCCCTAGGGCCGGAGAACGCCGGTTCCGGGTTCGTCGTCGTCGAGCAGGTGCGCCAGCGGCCCGCCGCATGGCGGGTGGCGACCGTGGTCGCAGTGGCGCTCGGCGTCGTCCTTCGCTTCGTCTCCCGCTCGCACCTCTGGCTCGACGAGGCCCTGTCAGTCAGCATCGCCGAGCTCCCCCTGGGCAGCATCGCCGAGGCCCTCCGCCACGACGGCGCCCCTCCCCTCTATTACCTGCTGCTCCACGGCTGGATGGAGCTGTTCGGGACCAGCCCGATGGCGGTGCGAGCTCTCTCGGGGATCTTCGCGGTGGCCGCCATCCCGCTCGTCTGGGTGGCTGGACGACGGCTGGGGGGGCCCAAGGTGGCGGTCACCGCCGCCCTCCTCATGGCGGCGTCGCCCTTCGCCATCCAGTACGGCACCGAGGCCCGCATGTACTCGCTCGTCGTGCTGCTCACCCTCGCCGGCTGGTTGGCCTTCGACGACCTCCTCCGCCGCTTCTCGTGGTCACGGGCGGTGGTGCTCGCTCTTGCCAGCGGGCTGCTCCTCTTGACCCACTACTGGGCCTTCTACCTCCTCGCCGTGGCCGCCGTCGTCGTCGTGCGCCGGGCCTGGCGCGGCCCCAACCGGGCCGAGGCGCGCCGGGCCGCCCTCGCCATGGCCGCCGGGTCGACGCTCTTCCTCCCGTGGGTGCCCTCGTT
>DASZJY010000303.1:0-2074 GCA_035947635.1 Acidimicrobiales bacterium
GTGGCGACGACGAGGGGCGTCCGGAAGCGGGGGTCGGCGGTCAGGGCTGCGACCTCCACTGCAGGACCTTCACGAACTCGAGGCGCTCGAGATCGACGATCGGGTCGACGGTGACCTCCTGCTTGAGCGCCCCGGGAGCCACGCGGGCCGAGCGCACGCGGCCCACGGGGATCTCGGGCGGGAAGACGCTCTGCTGGAGGCCGCTCGTCACGACCGCCTCGCCCGGGGCCAGCTGCGTCTCGAGCTGCACGAGATCGACGCGCATTGGCGCGCGCGGGCCTTCCCCGGTGGCGACCCCGACGTCGCCCGACGCCTGGAGGCGGACGCCCACGTTCGAGGTGCGGTCGGTGATGAGCAGCACGGTCGCCCCCGTCCGCGACACGTCGGCCACCCGGCCGACCAGCCCGGCGCCGGTCACCACCGGCATACCCCGCTCGATGCCGGCGTCCGAGCCCTTGTCGAGGGTCACCGTGACCTGGAAGTTCGACGGGGCGGTCGACACCACCCTCGCCGCCACCGCCGGGATGTCGGGGGCGAAGGTGAGCTGCTGGAGCTCGAGAAGGCGCTGGCGCTCACGGTCGGCGCCCGCCTGGCGAAGGAGCTCGCCGCGCGCCTCCTCGAGCTCGGTCCGCAGCCGGTCGTTCTCGTCCTTGACGTCGCCGTAACGGGTGAGGCCCCCGAAGAAGTCGCCGACGGGGGCGAACACGCGGTCGGCCGCCGACTGCACGGGGGCGAACACGTCGCGGGCGCCCCGCCGGACTCCCTCGAGAAGGCCGTCGTCCTCGCCCCGGAAGTCGAGGGTGATCACCGTGATCGAGGTCAGCACGAGCAGCAGCAGGACGAACCGCTGCCGGCGCGACCGCCGGTAGACCGCCACCTAGGCCACCCGCTCAGGGGTGCCTGCGCCGACCGTGCGGACGGCCATCGTCGGCGCCGTCAGGCGCCTCCACTGGCTGTCCGCCAACAAAGGTGAGCGCGGAAGGAGCCGGCTCTGCCGGCGACTGGAGCACCTCAGAACTCGCCCGAGCGGAGCGAAGCGAGCGAGGGCGAAAGCGCTACCGATCGGCAGAGTTCGCGAGCACCTGCCGAAGGACATTGAACTCCTCGAGGCACTGGCCCGAGCCGATGGCCACCGAGTGCAAAGGATCCTTGGCAATGAGAATCGGCATGCCGGTCTCCGCCGAGAGGCGCACGTCGAGGCCGTGCAGCAGGGCCCCGCCGCCAGTGAGCACGATCCCCTGCTCCATGATGTCGGCGGCCAGTTCGGGAGGCGTCTGGTCGAGCGTCGTCTTCACCGCGTCCACGACGGCGCTGACCGGCTCTGCCAGGGCCTCGCGGATCTCCTCGGTGCTGGTGACGATGGTCTTGGGGAGGCCAGTGACGAGGTCCCGGCCCCGGATCTCGGCCCGCAGCTCCTCTTCGAGGGGGTAGGCGGACCCGAGCGCGATCTTGATCTCCTCGGCGGTGCGCTCGCCGAGGGCCAGCGAGTACTCCTTCTTGATGTAGGTGATGATGGCGTCGTCGAGCTCGTCGCCCCCGATGCGGACGGACTGGCTCGTGACGATGCCACCCAGGGAGATGACGGCGACCTCAGTGGTGCCGCCACCGATGTCGACGACCATGTTCCCCGTCGGCTCGTGCACGGGGAGCCCGGCGCCGATGGCGGCCGCCATGGGCTCCTCGATGATGAAGGGCGTCTTGCGGGCGCCGGCGAACTCGGCCGCCTCCTGGACGGCCCGCTTCTCCACCCCGGTGACGCCCGAGGGCACGCAGATGACCATGCGGGGCTTGGCAAAACGCCGCTGGTGCACCCGGTGGATGAAGTAGCGGAGCATCTTCTCGGTGATCTCGAAGTTGTTGATCACCCCGTCCTTGAGAGGGCGGACGGCCTGGATGTGGTTGGGCGTGCGGCCGATCATCCGCTTGGCCTCGAGCCCCACAGCGAGAGGCCGGCCGTCCTTGACGTTCACGGCCACGACGGAGGGCTCGTTGAGGACGATGCCACGGCCGCGCACATAGACGAGGGTGTTGGCAGTGCCGAGGTCGACCGCCATGTCGCGACCCAGGAAAGCTG
>DASZJY010000304.1:0-1934 GCA_035947635.1 Acidimicrobiales bacterium
GGTAGAGGCCGCGGCCGGCGCTCTGGTCGGCCTCGCCGGTCTGGGCGGCCACCCCGGCGGGCGGGGCCGACGACGCCGACGCTGCCACGATCGTCGTGACGGCGACGGCCAGCACGGCGCCGGCGGCCAGCCCGGCGGCACGTCTGTGCCCGGCCGAGCCGCGCCCGGGGCTCATTGCAGCACGTAGATCGTGGTGAACAGGCCGATCCATACCACGTCGACGAAGTGCCAGTAGTAGGAGACGACCTCGACCGCGGGGGTCTCCTCCGCTCCGAAGCGGGGGTTGGCGGCCCGCCCGACGAGGACGACCATGGCCAGCATGCCTCCCAGCACGTGCAGCCCGTGGAACCCGGTGGTCAGGTAGAAGGCCGAGCCGTAGCTGTGAGACCCCACCGTGAAGGTCGCCTCGGCGTACTCCCGGCCCTGGTTGGAGAGGAAGACGGCGGCCAGCACGAGGGTGAGGACCACCCACTGGCGGAAGCGGCGGCGGTCACCGCGGGCGATCGCCCGCACTCCGAGCTGCATGGTGCCGCTCGACGCCAACAGGGCGAGGGTGAAGGCCCCGGCGACGACCGGCTCGAGCTCGACACCGTGGGGCGGCCACTCCTCGGTGGAGAGCGCTCGCAGCGTGAAGTACGCGGCGAACAGGCCGCTGAAGAACATCAGCTCGGAGGCCAGCCAGACGACTGTCCCCACGGTGAGCACCGAGGAGTGCCCGGGCCCGCCCTCCTCGGCCGGGCCGGCCGTCTCCTCGGTCACCGTCTCCAACCGCGTGTGTCTACCGCACCGCGCTCCGAGACCACCACCCGGCGCCGCCGGTCACTGTGCCTGCTGGTGGCCTGCCCCGGGGTCGCCGGTCACCTCTCGACGTTCAACCGGCCCTGCATGCCCTCGCCCTGGAAGTTCTTGTCGTAGAACGTGAAGTAGTCGAGGCCCTTGGGAGGCTCGGTGACCCTGAACCGGATCTCGATGGTCTGACCCGGTTGCACGTCCTGGTCGACGCCGAGGAAGCTGAGGGTGAAGTTGTGGACGCGGTCACCCTCGTTCTTCAGGCTGAACGACACTTCGTCGCCGACCCTCGCCGCGAGCTCGTCGGGGTCGAAATGGGGCTTGGGGTCCGACTTGGCGACGACGTCGGCGGTGCCCCTGCCTCCGAGCGACCTTCCCTCGTCGTCGTCGTCGTCGCCGCACCCGGCGAGCCCGACGACGAGCGCGACCAGCACGAGTCCCGCACCGAACCTCTTCAACCGCATCGCCAACCTCCGTTGGAAGCGCCGCACCCAGCGCCAGCGGTCACTGGCGGGTGGCTATAGTACGCGAAACCCTCTCTCGCCCGTCGGGTCCTCGTTCGACACGTCGACACCCTGTACATGGGCGCTCGCCGGGCCCTCCCGGCACCACGCCACCAGGCGCTCCACCGCCTCGGGGTTCCCCTCGAACCACGCCTCGACCTCGTCGCTGGGCGTGTTGCGCACCCAACCGGCGACGCCGGCGGCGTCCGCCTCCTCCCGGCAGGAGTCCCGGAAGAAGACCCCCTGCACGCGCCCGGAGACGACGACCCGCCGGGCGATCTGGTCAGCCACGGCCAGCGGAAATCGGTGCTTGGGGGTCGAGCTGGGCGAGGAACTCGGCGCAACGGCGCTCCTCGTCGACCTCGCCGATGGCACCGGCGGCTCGGCCCAGGCCGGCGAGGGCGCGCAGGAAGCCGCGGTTGCTCTCGTGCTTCCAGCGCACGTAGCCCGAGCCCCGCCAGCCCGACTGGCGCAGCCGGTCGAGGCCCCGGTGGTACCCGACCCTGTAGCAGGCGTAGGCCTCGACGTCGTCGCGCGCCAGGTCGCCGAGCGTCGCCCACGCCTCCAGCGAGCGGGGCCAACGGGCGACCACCGTTGCCACCGCGTCCCGCCGCCGTTCCTCGGGCTCGGCAAGGGCGGCTC
>DASZJY010000305.1:0-1791 GCA_035947635.1 Acidimicrobiales bacterium
GGGGCCCCAACCCCGCCCTCCTCGCCAGGGCGGGGCCCCTCCCCCGCCGGCGCCGTCACGGGAGGTTCCGCTCCCACACCAGGCGGAGGCCGTGGAGGGTGAGCCAGGGCTCGTGACGCTGGATGCACTCCGACCAGGGCGAGATGAGCGCGCCCAGGCCCCCGGTGGAGATCACCGTGCACCGGCCCAGCTCGGCCTCGAACCGCCGGCACAGCCCGTCGACCGCCCCGGCGAAGCCGAAGATGGCCCCCGACTGGATGGACTCGACGGTGCTCTTGCCGATGACCCGCCGCGGCTCCACCAGCCGTACCCGGGAGAGGGCGGCGGCCCGCTCGAACAGGGCGTCGAGGCTGATCTCCACGCCGGGAAGGATCGCACCGCCGAGGTACTCGCCCTTCTCCGACGTGGCGTCAACGGTCGTCGCCGTCCCGAAATCGACGACGATCGTCGGGCCGCCGTGGAGGTCGAAGGCGCCGATGGCGTTGGCGATCCGGTCGGCGCCGACCTCCTTGGGGTTGTCGTAGAGGATGGGCATGCCCGTGCGGGTGCCGGGACCGACCACGACCGCAGGGGCGTCGAGGTAGCGGTCGGCCATCTCCTGGAGCACGACCGTGAGGCGGGGGACGGTGGACGACACCACCATCCCCGTGACCTTCTCGAAGCCGGCTCCGCGTTGGCTCAGGAACTGGCCGATCAGGAGGGCGTGCTCGTCGGAGCTGCGCTCGGCGTTGGTGGCGATCCGCCAGTGGCTGGCCAGGTCCGGGCCCTCGTACAGGCCGATGACCGTCTGGGTGTTGCCGGCGTCGACGGCGAGCAGCATGGGGCGAGCTTCAGCTCCCTCGGACGTCGAGGCCGATGTCGAGCACGGGTGCGGAGTGGGTGATGGCGCCCACCGAGACGAGGTCGGCGCCGGCGGCGGCGTAGGCGGCCACCGTCTCCAGCGTCACCCCTCCCGAGACCTCCACCATGCAACGCCCGCCCACCGCCTCGACGCAGGTCGCCACCTGCTCGGGCGTCATGTTGTCGAGCAGGACGAGGTCGGCGCCGGCGACCACCGCCTCCTTCACCTGCTCGGCGGTGTCGCACTCCACCTGCACGGCGCGGCCGGCCCAGAGCTGGCGCGCCCGCTCCACCGCCTCCGGGACGGACAACCCGGCCAGGTGGTTGTCCTTGACAAGCACGCCGTCGGACAGGGACCCCCGGTGGTTCATCCCGCCCCCCGCCCGCACCGCCGCCTTCTCGAGGGCCCGGAGCCCGGGAGTCGTCTTGCGGGTGTCACGGATGCGGGCCCGCCCCCCGGCCGCCTCCACGAACCGGCGGGTCAGGGTGGCCACGCCCGACAGGTGGCTCAGGAGGTTGAGGGCGGTGCGCTCGGCGGTGAGGACGGAGGACAGGGCCCCCTCGACCTCGGCCACGGCCACCCCCGCCGCCACCCGGTCGCCGTCGTCGGCGACCCAGCGGACGGCCAGCGACGCGTCGACCTGGTCGAAGACCTCGGTGGCGGCGAGACGGCCGGCGAGCACGCCGGGGGCACGCGGCACCACCTGGGCGACGGCGGTCGCGCCCGGGGGCACGAGGGCGGCGGTGAGGTCGCCGAGGGGGCCGAGGTCCTCGGCCAGGGCGCGGGTGACCACCTCCCTGACCGCGCCGACGGGCGGATGGAGGCCGCTCATCCGCCGATCACCAGGCGACGGGCGAACGCCTCGGAGGTCCCCGGGAAGTCCCGGCGCGTGTGGCAACCCCGGCTCTCCTCCCGGGCGGTGGCCGCCGAGACCAGGCCCAGAGCCACCG
>DASZJY010000306.1:0-2107 GCA_035947635.1 Acidimicrobiales bacterium
GAGCCGCCCTCGAGCGGGCACGAGGGCTGGAGCACCAGGGGCGTCCCGCCGAGCAGTGGCGGACCCTGGCGGCGAAGGACGCGGTGGGCTCGCTCCTGTTCGTCGGCTTGGGCGCGGTGACGGCGGCCGAGGCGACCCAGGGCCCGTTGACCGCCGCCGACGTGCTGCTCGTGCTCGGTGCCGCCCCGACCGCGGTGTCGTTGGGCCTGAGCCGGCGCTTCGAGCGGGTCTCGGCTCAGGTGGAGGCCATCGAGGACGTCGCCTATCGCCGAGCCGCGCAGACCGCGCAGCGCGATGTCTTCGCCGACCGCTTCGCCGAGCGTCTGGCGGGCGTCGCGGTCGAGGACGCGCCCGGGGTGGCCCTACGTAGCCTGTACGAGCCGGTGGAGGGTGCCCTCGGAGGTGACTTCGTCGGCGTCGACGCCGTCGGCGGCCGGCTCGATCTGGTGGTGGGGGACGTCACCGGGCACGGCTTCGATGCCGCCCTCGACGCCATGCGCCTCAAGGACCTGCTGTTGGCCGAGCTGCGGGCGGGCGAGAGCCCCACCCGCGCCTTGATGGTGGCAAACGCCTTCCTATGCAGCGACGGAGTGAGCGAGTCGTTCGCCACCGTGTTCGTGGCGCAGTACCAGTCGGGCGTCCTTCTCTACGCCAACGCCGGCCATCCGCCGGCGCTGATCGTTCGCGACCAGGGAGAGCGCCCGCTGCCACCGACGGGACCGCTCCTCGGCGTGACCGCGGAACCCAGGTTCGATCACGCAGAGGTCCTGCTCCCGGCCGGTCAGCGGCTCGTGGCCTTCACCGACGGGCTCCTCGAAGCGTACGGACCTGCCGGCGGCCTCGACGCCCCCAAGATCGCCGCTCTGGTGCGGAGCGGGGGCATCGACAGCCTCCACGCCGCCATCCGCACCGCCCGCCACGAGCCGGTGCGCGACGACATCGCGGTGGTAGAGCTGCGGCACGTACCGACCACCGAGTCGTCACTTGGCTCGGGAGCCGATCGTCCCCGGGACCAGAGGACGGACTGACCCCGGCCACCCGTCCGCCCCGTCTCAGCTGGGCGGGGACGAGGTGTCGAGCGAGTAGTCGACCCATTCCTCGCGCGTCGCCCCGACTCGCTCGTAGACCCGCTGGGCCCGCAGGTTGTCCGTCGCCGTTTGCCAACCCAGCGACGACGCGCCCCCGAGCGTGGCTGCGACCCGGCACTCCTCGATGAGCGCCTCAGCCACGCCCGACCCGCGGGCGTCGGCGCGCACGAAGAGGTCGTTCATGATCGCCCGGCGGGCGGCGCGAAGCGTCGAGCAGGACCAGTAGACGGTGGCGAAGCCCACCGCCGTCCCTTCCCCATCGCTGGCGATGAGCCGGGAGCCCTCGCAGTGGAGGTCGGCGAGACGCGCCGGGCCAGGGCCAGCAGGCCATTGTCGCTAGGGGCGGCCTCGTAGAAGTCGCAGTAGGCCCGCATCAGGAGAAGGAGTTCGGGCAGATCGACCTCGCCGACGACGGCGATGTGCACGCTTTCAACCTACGGGGCGCCGTCCGCCGTCACGGGCAGCGGCTGGACGACCGTTGCCACCGGGGCGAAGAGGTCGCCGGCCTCCGCCCGCCGCAAAGCGTCGTCGGCGACGAACGTCAGCGGCCGGGGGTCCCCGGCGGGCGCCACCCCCTCGACCTCTTCCCACGTCACGGGCATCGACACCGTCGGCACCTCCCACCCGCGCAGAGACCAGGGTGCGACCGTCGACTTGCCGCGGGCGTTCTGGCTCCAGTCCACGAAGACCTTGCCGGGTCGCTTGTCCCGAGCCATCTGCGACGTCACGAGGCCGGGATCGTCCTGCTCCAACTGGCGGGCCACCGCCCGGGCGAAGGCCTTGGCCTCCTCGAACCGGGTGGTGCCGTTGACGGGGACGTAGACGTGGAGGCCGGACCATCCCGAGGTCTTGGCCCAGGCGCGGAGGCCGAGGTCGCCCAACATGGAACGCACCCTCAGCGCCACCCGGCAGCAGTCGACGACGGTGGCCGGGCTCCCGGGGTCGAGGTCGAAGACGACCGCCGTCGGCTGGTCGATGGCGTCGACCGTCCCGAGGTAGGGGTGGAACTCGCCGGTGGC
>DASZJY010000307.1:0-9410 GCA_035947635.1 Acidimicrobiales bacterium
CACGGCCCGGGTGCTGAGCGGCAGGGTCACCGCAGGCCAGGAGGCCAGGGCCGTGTGGCGGTGGAGGCCGGGTACCGCCGAGGTGGTGTCGAGGACCTGGACCTCCCCGCTCTCGGTGGTGATGCTGCCGGTGTCGCCCACCTGGCCGCCGGCCTCGGCGTAGAAGGGGGTGCGGTCGAGGAACACTTCCACCGAGTCACCGCCGTCGGCCTCGGCGGCCGGAGGACCGTCGAGCACCGCGAGGACGCGGGCCGTGCTCTCCGTCTCCACGTAGCCGGTGAACTCGGTGGTGCCGAACTGCTCGACCAGCTCGCGGTAGGCGGCCAGCCGGGCGGGGTCGGCGCCGCCGGCACCGGCCCCCGCCGCCTCCCGGGCCCGCCGGCGCTGCGCCTCCATCTCGGCGGTGAACCCGTCGACGTCGACCTCGACGCCTCGCTCGGCCGCCAGCTCGAGGGTGAGCTCGAGGGGGAAGCCGAAGGTGTCGTGGAGCCGGAAGGCGACGTCCCCGGCCAGCCGCCCGCCGCCGGCGGTGACCTCGCCCAGCTCGGTGTCGAGGATCGCCGAGCCGGACCGGAGGGTCTGGCGGAAGCGCTCCTCCTCACGGGCGACGACGCCGGCAACGAAGTCGCGGTCCTCGGCCAGCTTGGGGTAGGCGGCGCCCATGACCTCGACGGTCGCGTCGACCAGGGACGGTGTCACCAGCTGGTCGACGCCGAGCCCGAAGGCGTGGCGAACGGCCCGGCGGATGATGCGTCGCAGCACGTAGCCGCGGTCCTCGTTGGACGGGAAGACGCCGTCGCTCACGAGGAAGCTCATCGACCGGGCGTGGTCGGCGAGGATACGCAGGCTCACGTCGACGTCGGGGTCGGTTCCGTACGAACGGCCCGTGACCCGGGCGGCGGTATCGACGATGGGGCGGAGGACGTCGGTGTCGAAGGCCGAGTCCACGCCCTGCAGCACGGTGAGGCAGCGCTCGAGGCCTGCGCCCGTGTCGATGATCCGCATGGGCAGGTCGACCAGCGTCCCGTCGGGCTGGCGGTCGTACTGCATGAACACGAGGTTCCAGATCTCGCGGAAGCGGGCCGCCGCGCCGTGGGCCGGCCCGCCCCCGTCGCCGAACGCCTCGCCCTTGTCGAAGTAGATCTCCGAGCACGGCCCACAGGGGCCGGTCTCGCCCATCTCCCAGAAGTTGTCGTCGGTCATGCGCTGCAGGCGGTCGGCCGGCAGACGGACCGAGTCCAGCCAGATCTGGGCGCCCTCGTCGTCGGTCTCGTGCACGGTGACCCACAGGCGGTCGGCGTCGAGGCCGCACACCTCGGTGAGCAGCTCCCAGGCGTAGGGGATGGCCTGCTCCTTGAAGTAGTCGCCGAAGCTGAAGTTCCCGAGCATCTCGAAGAACGTGAGGTGCCCCCAGGTGACGCCGATGTTGGCGATGTCGTCGTGCTTGCCCCGGATGCGCACGCACTTCTGCACCGTCGTGACGCGCGGGGACGGAGGGGCTTCCTCGCCGAGGATGTAGGGCAGGAACTGGTTCATGCCCGCGTTGGTGAAGAGCGGCGCCGCCGGGTGGTGAGGGATCAGCCCGGCCGACGCCAGAAGGGCATGGCCACGCTCGGTGAAGAAGCCGGTGAAAGCGCGGCGAAGCTCGTCGGCAGTCATCGTCGTACCCTCAGCCTACCGAGTGCCGGATCTGGGAAACTTCGCTTCTTGATCCGGCACTACCCGGCCCGGCTAGCCCTTCAGTCGGCCGGAGAGCGAGCCACCTGGCCGATCTGATCGGCAAGGTGGTGGTAGAGGCGCCACCTGGCCGAACTGATCGGCAAAGTGGTCGCCGGCGAAGGGGCTCCAACCGGTCGCTAGCCCTTCAGGCGCTCTTGCAGCTCGGCTCGCAGCTCGGCCTCGGTGAGGCGGGCGGCGTCGCGGCCCTCGGACAGGGCCTTCTCGAGCTGGGTGCGCAGGCAACGCAGGGCCGACGAGACCTCCTGCGCCATGCGCTCGGGCATGTAGCGCTCCACCGTCTCCCGAACGGCGCGGTAGAGCCAGAAGGACGTGGCAAAGCCGATGGTCATGCCCACCGCCAGCCAGAACAGGCGCTTGAACACGGCCGCCTAGGCCCGGTCCCGGAGGGTGCGGAACGCCCGGGCGCTGCCGTTGGCCAGGGCGAGCAGCTTGATCACGGGGGTGGCGAAGACGCGGTACGCCAGCCTGGTGCCGGAGTCGACGGTGCCGGAGATGGAGTCGGCGCGCTCGAGGACGGTCTCGACCTGGTCGAGCCGCCCGGTGGCCTCCCGCACCGCGCTGTGCACGTCGGCCAGCAGCGGGATCGTCTCCCGGCGCAGGTCTTCCACCGTGTGGCGGACCACGTTCATCGTGCGGATGGCGGCACCCAGGGCGAACAGCAGCCCGACGACGAGGATGCCGGCGGCGACCGACGCCACCACCGCCGCCACTTCGCCGGCGCTCACGGTGTCTCTCCCCGTCGCATGCGCTCGGCGACCTCCTCTTCCGCGCCGTGCTCGGAGGGCTCGTAGTACAGCCGGCCCGCCACCTCGGGCGGGCGGTACTCCTGCGGCACCCACCCGCGTGGGTCGTCGTGAGGATACTCGTACCCCATCCCGTGGCCCAGGGACCGCGCCGACCGGTACGACGCGTCGCGCAGGTGGGCGGGCACCGCCCCCACCGGCCGCTGGCGCACGTCGTCCCGGGCCCGCCGCAGGGCGGCGTAGACGCGGTTGGACTTCGGGGCGGTGGCCAGATGGACGACCGCCTGGGCCAGGTTGAGCTGGGCCTCGGGAAGTCCGACGAACTCGACCGCCCGGGCGGCGGCGTCCGCCACCACCAGGCTCATCGGGTCGGCCATCCCGACGTCCTCGGAGGCGAGGATCACCAGGCGGCGGGCGATGAAGCGGGCGTCCTCCCCCGCCTCGAGCATCCGGGCGAGCCAGTAGAGGCCGGCGTCGGGGTCGGAGCCGCGGACGCTCTTTATGAAGGCGGAGATGACGTCGTAGTGCTCGTCCCGCTCGTAGCGGAGGGCCCGGGCCGAGAGGGCGGCCTCGGCGTCGGCGAGGGTGACCTTGGGGGGACGCCCCCGGGCCGCGGCCAGGGCGACGGCGACTTCGAGGGCGTTCAAGGCGACGCGCCCGTCGCCGTCGGCCCGGTCGACGAGGTGGTCGAGGGCGTCTGGCTCGGCTGCCGCCTCCTCCACCTCCAAGCCGCGCCGCAGGAGCATGTGCACGGCCCCGGCGCCGAGGGGCTCGAGGCGGAAGAGGCTCGAGCGGGACAGGAGGGGGGCGTTGACCTCGAAGTAGGGGTTCTCGGTGGTCGCCCCGATGAGGATGAGGAGGCCCTCCTCCACCCACGGGAGGAGCACGTCCTGCTGGGCCCGGTTGAAGCGGTGGACCTCGTCGAGGAACAGGATCGTGCCCCGGCCGTTCTCGGCCAGGTTGCGGCGGGCCCGGGTACCGACCTCCCGCACGTCCTTCACGCCCGCGCTCACCGCCGACAGCGTCTCGAAGGCCTTGGCCGTGACCCCGGCGATCAGGCGGGCCAGCGTCGTCTTGCCCGTGCCGGGAGGGCCCCACAGGATCACCGAGGACAGCCGGTCGGCCTCGATGAGGCTGCGCAGAGGGCGGCCGGGACCGAGCAGGTGCTCCTGGCCGACCATGTCCTCGAGGCGCTGCGGCCGCAGCCGTGCGGCCAACGGCGCCTGGCGGCTCAGGCGGTCCTGCAGCGCCGCCCCGAACAGGTCTTCGCCGGGTTGCGTCACTCCCCGGGCAGGACGCGGAGGCCGAGGTCGGCCAGGTGGCCGGGGTCGAGAGGGCCGGGGGCGGAGGTCAGCGGGTCGACGCCCGACTGGGTCTTCGGGAAGGCGATGACCTCGCGTATGTTCTCCTCCGCCGCCAGCAGCGCCACCAGCCGGTCGACGCCGAAGGCGAAGCCGGCGTGAGGCGGGGCGCCGTGGCGGAAGGCGTCGAGAAGGAACCCGAAGCGGGCGCGGGCCTCCTCCGCCTTGATGCCGAGGAAGTCGAAGATGCGCTGTTGCACGTCGGAGCGGTGGATACGCACGCTCCCCGACCCCAGCTCCCAGCCGTTGAGGACGAGGTCGTAGGCCTGGGACCGCACTGAGAGGGGGTCGGCGTCGAGGCGGTCGAGGTCGTCGGGATGGGGCATGGTGAACGGGTGGTGGGCGGGGACCGGGCGGCCCTCGGCGTCGAGCCCCTCGAACAGCGGGAAGTCGGTGATCCACACCAGGTGCAGCCCGCCCTCGGCGACCGACGGCCGGCCCGTCTCCAGGCGCAGCACGCCCAGGGCGCGGTTGACCACCGGCCGTTCCCCGGCCACCAACAGGAGCAGGTCACCGGGCGCGGCGTCGAGGCTGGCGACCAGCGCCGCCCGCTCCTCGTCCGAGAGGAACTTGGCCACGGGCGAGTCGAGGGCGCCGCCTACCCCCACCCGCATCCACACCAGGCCGGCCGCCCCCGCCTGCTTGGCCCGGTCGGTGAGGCGGTCGAGGGCGGCCCGGGTGGTCTCCCCGCCGCCGGGGACCCGCACACCCTTCACCACCGCCGGCGGCTGGAGGGCACGGAACGCGGTGGCGGCGAAGATCGGCGAGAGCTCGGTCAGCTCCATGGCGAAGCGGGTGTCGGGCTTGTCGGTGCCGTAGCGCTCCTGGGCCTCGTGCCACGTCATCCGGGGGATGCGACCGGTGGGAGCATCGGCCCGCTCGGCCAGGCCCGACGCAGCGGCGGCGCCGATGCCGGCCGTCACCACCTGCGAGACCACGGCGATGACCTGCTCGGCCCCGACGAAGGACGCTTCCACGTCGACCTGGGTGAACTCGAACTGCCGGTCGGCCCGCAGGTCCTCGTCCCGTAGGCAGCGGGCCAGCTGGTAGTACCGGTCGGTGCCCCCCACCATGAGCAACTGCTTGAACAGCTGGGGGCTCTGGGGCAGCGCGTAGAAGGAGCCGGGTTGCAGGCGCGAGGGCACGACGAAGTCGCGGGCGCCCTCGGGCGTCGATGCGATGAGGAGGGGCGTCTCGACCTCCACGAACCCCTGCTCGTCGAGGGACCGGCGCATGGCGCCGTTGACGACCGCTCGCAGGCGGAGGTGGCGCTGCATCACCGGGCGGCGGAGGTCGAGATAGCGGTGGCGCAGGCGGACGACCTCGTCGGCGTCGACGCGGTCGGAGATCGGGAACGGGGGCGGCTCGGCGGTCGAGAGGACCTCCACCTCGCAGTCCCCCACCTCGACCTCGCCCGTGGCCAGTGCCGGGTTGGCCGTCCCCTCGGGGCGGGCGCGGACGGTGCCGGTCGCCCGCACCACGTACTCCGACCTCAGCTCGTGGGCGCCGCCGACGACGCACTGCACGATGCCGGTGTGGTCACGGAGGTCGACGAAGGCCAGGTGCTCGCCGTGCTCCCGGCGGCGGTCGACCCATCCGCACAGGCTCACCGCCGCCCCGGCGTGCTCCGACCGCAGCTCGCCGCACCAGTGGGTGCGCATGCCCAACGGCTCGCTCATGTCAGGCGCTTGCGCACGTGGTCGACGAGGTCGCCGCGCCCGACGACCTCCTGGTCGCCCGTGGCCAGGTCGCGCACGGTCACCGTTCCCTCGGCCGCCTCCCGCTCGCCGACCACCAGCGCCAGCGCCGCCCCCGAGCGGTCGGACGCCTTGAACTGGGCCTTCATCGACCGGTCGTCGAAGGCCCGGTCGCACGCCACGCCAGCGGCCCGCAGCTCGGCGGTCAGCAGGAGCGCCTCTGTGCCACCCGTGGTGTCGACGACGAACACGTCGACGGTGCGGCCAGGCGCGGGAAAGACGCCCTCCGCATCACACGTGAGGAGCAGCCGCTCGATGCCGAGGCCGAAGCCGATCCCCGCGGTGGGCGGGCCTCCGAGGTCCTCGGCCAGGCGGTCGTAGCGGCCGCCGCCCCCGACCCCGTTCTGCGCCGTCTCGAGCGAAGCGGCCACCAGCTCGAAGGCGGTCCGGGTGTAGTAGTCGAGGCCCCGGACCAGGCGGGGCTCGAGGCGCCACGGCACGCCCAAGGCGTCGAGGCCCTCGCGCACCCGCGTGAAGTGGGCACGGCACGGCTCGCAGAGGTGGTCGACCATGTGGGGGGCGTCGGCGGTGGCGGCCCGGCAGGCCTCCCGCTTGCAATCAAGCACGCGCAACGGGTTCTCCGACAGGCGATCACGGTGCTCGTCGCACAGCTGGTCGCGGCGCGCCTCGAGGAAGCGCATGAGGATATCGAGGTACCCCGGCCGGCAGGCACCATCGCCGAGGGAGTTGAGCAGCAGCTCGACGCGCTGCAAGCCGAGATCGGCGATCACCGACCAGGCGAGGGCGACGACCTCGACATCGAGGTCGGGGTCCTCGGTGCCGAGGACCTCCACGCCGAGCTGGTGGTGCTGGCGGTAGCGGCCCGCCTGGGCGTGCTCGTAGCGGAAGTTGGGCGCGGCGTACCAGGCCTTGAACGGCACGGGCGGCCGGTGCTGCACCCAGGCCCGGACCACGGGCGCCGTCCCCTCGGGACGCAGGGCCAGGCGGCGGCCGCCCTTGTCCTCGAAGTCGTACATCTCCTTGCGCACGACGTCGGTGGCCTCTCCGACCCGCTGGAAGACGCCCGCGTCCTCGAAGACGGGGCTGACCACCAGGCTGTAACCGGCCCGCCCGACGATCGTCGCGAAACGCGCCACCAGCTCCTGCCACCGAGCCGACTCGGGAGGAAGGACGTCATGGGTGCCGGGCGGCGAGCGGAACTCGGGCACCCCCGGAGGCTACCGGCTCACCGTCCGGCCTCCCCGGCTTCGCCGGCGAACGCTCCGCGCACGCTCGACCAGCTCCAGTGGACGATTCCCGCCCTTGCGGCGCGCTGTGCTCTTCGACGCGCTCACGGGCGAGCAGCAGCGGCCGGCCCAGGCGGCGTGCGGGGTTCTGGGACGGCTCCTGCCCGGCTCACCCCGTCCTGCTCCGAAGCGGGCTTGGCCGCCTTGCCCGTTCCCGGCAGCACGCGGTAGGCGTCGTAGACCGAGTCGATGCGCCGGATGGTGGCGAGGACCGACTCGAGCTGGGACGTGTCGGCCAGCTCGAGGTCGAAGCGCAGGCGGGCCACCCGGTCGGAGCCGGTGTGGGTGAACGACGAGATGATGTTGACGTGGTTGTCGGAGAGCACGGTGGTGACATCGCGGAGGAGCTTGGCCCGGTCGAGGGCCTCCACCTCGACGGTGGCCAGGAACATCCCACCGCCGTGCTGGTCCCACTCCACCTCGATGGCCCGCTCGCTCATCGTGTGCGCCAGGGCGACGGCGTTGGCGCAGTCGGCCCGGTGCACCGACACGCCCCGGCCGGTGGTGACGAAGCCGACGATCTGGTCGCCGGGCACCGGGTGACAGCACCGGGACAGCCGCACGAGGACGTCGTCGAGGCCCTCCACGTGCACGCCCGGCTCCTCCCTGCGTGTGGGGCGGAGAGGACGCCGGGCGGTGGTGGGGAGCTGCTCCTCCTGCACGCCCCCGCGCAGCTCCCGGGCGACCCGCTGGGCGATGGACTGGGCGGAGACGTGGTTCTCGCCGATGGCCGCGTGCAGAGCGTCGAGATCGGCGTAGTTCATGTTCTGAGCAACGGTCGACAACAGACCCGACGCCGCCACCTTCTGCACGGGGAGCCCCTCCCGCCGCATCGCCCGCACCAGCTCGTCGTGCCCGTTGGCGATGGCCTCGTCGCGCCGCGACCGGCTGAACCAGTGGCGGATCTTGTTGCGCGCCCGGGGCGTGACGACGATCTTGAGCCAGTCCCGTGACGGCCCCGCGCCCTCGACCTTCGATGTGAACACCTCCACGGTGTCGCCCGACTGGAGGCGGGTGTCCAGGGGCACGAGGCGGCCGCTGACCCGGGCGCCGATGCAGCGGTGCCCGACCTCGGTGTGGATGGTGTAGGCGAAGTCGATGGGGGTGGCGCCGACCGGCAGGGTGACCACGTCGCCCTTGGGCGTGAAGACGAAGACCTCGTCCTGCTCCAGGTCGACCCGCAGGGTCTCCATGAACTCCTGGGGGTCGTCGGTGTCCTGCTGCCAGTCGACGATGCGGCGGATCCACGCCACGTCGCTCCGGGGCGAGCCCTCCTTGTAGCCCCAGTGGGCGGCGATGCCGTACTCGGCGCGCTGGTGCATCTCCCGGGTGCGGATCTGAACCTCGAGCGGTTTGCCCTCGGGACCCACGACGGTGGTGTGCAGCGACTGGTAGAGGTTGAACTTGGGGATGGCGATGTAGTCCTTGAACCGCCCCTGCACCGGCTTCCACGTGGCGTGGATCGTCCCCAGGGCGGCGTAACAGTCCTTCACGCTGCTGACGACCACGCGGATGCCCACCAGGTCGTAGATGTCGTCGAACGACCGGCCCTTCACGACCATCTTCTCGTAGATGCTCCAGGCGTGCTTCGGACGGCCCGTGACCTCGGCGTCGATGCGCAGCTCGACCAGGCGGGCGGTGACCATGTCGATGACCTGGGCCAGGTAGCGCTCCCGCTCGGGAGCCCGGGTGGACACCATCTGCTCGATCTCGGCGTAGCGCTTCGGGTAGAGCGTGGCGAAGGCCAGGTCCTCGAGCTGCCACTGGATCCCGGCCACGCCCAGGCGGTGGGCGAGAGGGGCGTAGATGTCGAGAGTCTCCTGGGCGATGCGCTGCTGCTTCTCTTGGGGCAGGGCGGCGACGGTGCGCATGTTGTGCAGTCGGTCGGCCAGCTTGATCAAGAGGACCCGGATGTCCTTGGCCATGGCCACGAGCATCTTGCGCATGCTGGCCGCCTGCTGGGCCTCACGGGAGTCGAACCGCACCCGGTCGAGCTTGGTGACGCCGTCGACGATGACCGCCACCTCGCTCCCGAACTCGGCGATGACCTGGTCGAGGGTGACGGCGGTGTCCTCGACGGCGTCATGGAGGAGGGCACCGGCGAGGGTGATGTCGTCGAGCCCGAGGTCGGCCAGGATGTGGGCCACCGCGACGGGATGCTGGATGTAGGGGTCGCCCGACACGCGCACCTGGTGGCGGTGGGCCTCGGCCGCCACCTCGTAGGCCTTGCGGATCAGGGTGACCGGGGCACGGGGATGGCGGGCCCGGTAGACGCCGAGCACGTCGGCCAGGGGGTCGCTGGGCGCCGACGACGCGAGAGTGCGCCGCCAGGGCAGGACACGGTCGACGGCAGGCATGGGTCCCCTACTCGTAGTGGACCAGCGAGACGGCTTCTCGACCTGGGAGCCGCCGCCGCCCTTCGAGGAAGTCGAGCTCGATCACGAAGGCAAGCCCGACGACCGTCGCCCCCAGCTTCTCCACCAGACGGGCGGCCGCCGCCGCCGTGCCCCCCGTCGCCACCACGTCGTCGACCACCAGCACCTGCTCGCCCGGCTCGAGGGC
>DASZJY010000308.1:0-2126 GCA_035947635.1 Acidimicrobiales bacterium
GCTCGACGATGTCGAGCGCGTCGCCCACCTTGTCGGTGGCGGTCTCGGGGTCGAAGGTGAGCTCCAGGGTGACCTCGGTGCGGTCGGCGCCCAGGGGCCGGAAGGTGACGGTCCCTGCGTTGTCCGCCCCGTTGACGCTCCGCCAGGCGACACCCTGGTCGGGCGTCTGGCTGACGATCTCGGCGTCCCACTCCCTCTGGAAGGGGCCGATCCTGGCGACCCAGTGCAGCCTCTTGTCGTCGAGCTGGGTGACCTTCTCCACACCCTCCATGAACTGCGGGAAGTCCTCGAACTGCGTCCACTGGTTGTAGACGGTGGTGACGGGTCGTTCGACCTCGGTCGTTGCGCGGACGTGTGCCATGACTACCTCCTTGTAGACGTGGTGTCGTCCCCCCGGCGTCGGTGTACCCAGCGGTCGGGGCCACTAACGGCTCGACCGGTGGCAGATTGGGCGGGTGAACGGGCGACATCGGTTCGCCCCCGCGCTGGCCCGGGCGACGACGGCGCTGGCGACGCTCCTGCTGGCGGCGTGCAGCGGTCCGGACGCCGGCCCGCGGGCCACGGGCCGCGACACCGCCGTCACGACGGTTGCCACGACGATCGCCGAGTCGGCGACCTCGCCGGTCGCCACCGCGCCGGGGGAGGCCCTGCTTTCCGGCTTCGTGGCCTTCGGCGACTTCGGCGGTGGCGACGCCCAGATGGAGGTGGCGCGGGCGATGGAGCGGTGGGTCGCCGACGGGCACCGGGTCGACGCCCTCGTCACCACGGGCGACAACGTCTACGACGTGGCCGAGCCCAGCCTGTTCGAGGCGCAGCTCGACCGGCCCTACCGGTCGCTGCGGGCGGGGCGGCCCATGTGGGCCACCCTCGGCAACCACGATGTCGCTGGGGGCTACGGGGACGAGGAGCTGGCTCACCTCGGACTGCCGCCGTTGCCCTACGCCAAGCACCTCCCCGGGGTGCAGCTCCTGTTCGTGGACGCCAACCGCCCGTACGACGCCCAGGCCCGTTGGCTCGACGAGCACCTCTCCGCTCCCGGGCCCCCGTTCCGGGTCGTCGTTTTTCATCAGCCGGCGTGGTCGTGCGGACGCCACGGCTCGACGGAGGCGGTGGGCGAGAAATGGGTGCCGGTGTTCGAACGGCACCGGGTGGCCCTCGTGCTCAACGGCCACGACCACACCTACGAGCGCCTGGTCTCCCGCCGCGGTGTCACCTACGTGGTCACCGGAGGGGGCGGTCGCAACCTCTACCGCGTGCGCCCCGACTGCATGGACGAGCCCGACCAGCAGGCCGCTGCCAGCCGCCACCACTTCGTGGCTGTGGAGGTAGGGGCCCGCTCCCTGCACCTGCAAGCCGTCGGCGTCGACGGCTCGGTGTTCGACCAGGCGACGGTCGAGCGCTGACCGGTCGTGGGCCGCCCTCCTGCCGAGCGGGGTACGGTTGGCCATGGCCGTGGACCCCGAAGCCCTTCCTCCCGAGGCACCCAGGGCGGACGCCGTCGAGCAGCACCTCCCCGTCACGGCGGAGGACGAGGTGGACGAGACGCCGCAGGTGGGCCCCGAGGTGCCCGAGGCCGATGCCCTCGAGCAGGCGCAGACGGTACCGGCCGAGGACGAGGGCTACGAGGTCAGCTGACCGGCTGAGCGGAGGTCGGGATGAGCGAGATCAACGTGACGCCGCTGGGCGATGGCGCCTTCGGCGTCGAGATTCGACAAGGTGACGCCACGACCAACCACCGGGTGACGGTGCCCGAGGACATGGTCGACGACCTCGGCATGGGCGACGTCGACCGGGAGGTGCTGGTCCGCCAGTCGGTGGACTTCCTGCTCGAGCGGGAGCCGCCGTCGTCGATCCTCCCGGAGTTCGCCCTGAGCGACATCAAGAAGTACTTCGACGAGTATTACGAGGAGCTGGCCCGGCGGGTGGGTGCCTCCTAGCCCAGCTGGCGCGCCGGTTCCAGCACGGCAGACGGCTGGGTTTCCGCCACCGCTCTCCTGACCCGCGCCGCTGAGGGGAGGTCGGCGAGGGCGACGAGGACCTCGTCGACGCCAATCTGAAGCAGGCCCCGGTCGGGCGTGCGGCCGTGAGGGTCCCCCCGGCCGCCCTTCCAGAGGGCCCGGTGCCAG
>DASZJY010000309.1:0-5923 GCA_035947635.1 Acidimicrobiales bacterium
CCGCCGAGCCCAGCGGGAGCGCCTCGCCGCCGGCGTCGCGCACGACCCATCCCTCGCCCCGGCGGCAGGGGACCCCAGCGGTGAGCGCCATCGGGAAGCGCTCGAGCCAGGGGTTGGCGGCCAGGGCGCGGGCGTGGGCGGCGAGGGCATCGTCGAGCAAGGCGTGGCCGGGGAGGTCGATCATGGTCTCCGCCCGCTCATGGCGGCGAGCGACGACGGCCCGCAGCGGGAAGGAGCCGGGGTAGAAGGCCAGGTCGGCGTCGACGACCGTGGCCAGTGCCAGGTCGGCGGGGAGCGGGGCACCCGTCGGCGCGAAGTCGAGCACGAGGGCGGGACGGCCTCCTTCCTCGAGGAGCCACGTGCGTTGGACCCGCAGGCGCTCCTCCTCCGCCACCGTGCGGGCGACGACGTGCCAGCGTCCCCGGACCGCCGCGCCGGCCAGCACCTCGTCGGCGGGGACGGGCCAGCCCACGACCGTCCGCAGGTCGGCGTGGGTCTCGGGCGGGAGCGACTCGCGGCGCGGCCAGGCGGTCGTCAGCAGGTGGAGGCGGCCGGCCTGCTCGAGCAACCGCCCGGGCCAGCCGTCGCCGTGCACCGCCCCCGCCATCCGCCGGACCTGGCCTCCCACGCCGGGCGCCTGGGCGTCGACCATGCGCGCCGCCATCGTGTCCCAGTAGCGGTAGGGCTGGGCCTGGGCTGCTCCGAGGCCCTGGCGCACCAGGTCGCGCAGCCAGCGGTCTAGCTCGTGGAGCCCGGCACCGATGCGCTCGGCCCGGTCGGCCGCCCGCTTGGCCCGGCCCGCGGGATCGACGGCCCGGTCGGCCGCCGGCTGCGGACGGGACATGCGACCGGCCAGCCACTCCTCCGCCCACCCGGGGGCCTGAGCAGACGGCACCGCCTCCGGCCGGAGGGCCCACAGAAGGAGCAGGCCCAGGACGTGCTTGCAGGGGACCTTGCGGCTCGGGCAGCTGCAGCGGAACGCCGGTCCGGCCACGTCGACGGCGACCTGGTAGGGCGCCTGCCCGCTGCCCTCGCACAGACCCCACACCGCCCGGTCGTCGGTGCCCGCCCCCGACCACCTGCGGGGCGTGGCCAGCCCCCGAGCCGCTCGGGCCGACGCGGCATCGGGCGCGAGGGCCAGCACCTGCTCGGGCGCCCACGTGCTCATGCCGGAGGGAGGGTACCCGGCCGTCCTCGCGCCATTGCCCCATATGGGGGGTGGTTGCGCGAGCGCGACGGTGAGTCGAATGCCGTACTCGCGCAATTGCCCCGTAGAGGGGGCGCTTGCGCGGGGATGGCTAGACCTGCCTGCCTCCGACGGTGGTGCAGGCGGGGTTGGCGGTACGGTAGGTGTTGCGCAGCCACACGTTGTTGTCGCAGTCGGGGTTGCCGTCGTTGAGGTCGAACGTCGGCCCCCCCAGCGGCCCGGGGCCGAGCGGTGGCAGCCGGTTGTTGTCGACCGACCAGTTGTTGACGACCCGGCTGTTCAGGACCGGCGGGCGGTCCATGAACTGCTGGTGGAGGATGATGCCGTTGGCGGCGTTGCCCCGCACCTGGTTGCCCTCGACGACGGTGTTGTGCGACCCCCCGAAGACCCGGATGCCGTCGCCTCGCCGGGTGGCGGGGTTCAGGTAGCCGTTGTTGTACACCTGGTTGAACTTGATCGTGTTGTCGGGCGTGAAGGCGAACAGGGCGATGCCGTCGAGGCCGCTGCCCGTCACCCGGTTGTTCGTGATGACGTTGAACGTGCTCATCCGCTCGATGCGGATGCCGTCGGAGTCGTTGATCTGAAGGCTCCGGGGCAGGTTGTTGTCGACGACCTGGTTGGAGTCGATCAGGTTCCGGCTGGACACCCCCGACGTCGTCCGCTGGTGCTCGGAGTTGACGACCGTGTACACGCCGATGCCCCCGAACGGCCCGTTGTGGATCACCTGGTTCCCGATGATCCTGTTGTCGGTCGAAGAGAGGATGGCGATGCCCTCGCCGTACCTCGTGACATTGAGGATGCCGATGTTGTCCCGGGTCAGGACGTTCCTCACCGTGTTCCGGGACCCGCCGTCGATCGCCACGCCGCCGTCGAAGCTCCGGACCCTTCCGTTCTTCACGGTGACGCCCGTCCGGTTGAGCATGTAGACGCCGGCGCCCTCGCCGCTGGCGGCGGTGCCGAAGACGGTGTGGCCGTTGAGGTCGAGGGTGATGTTGCTGGCACCTATGACGATGCCGTGGGCGCCGTTGTTGGGGCAGGGGCCGACGTCGTTGTCCAGCTTCGTGCTCTGGGTGATGACCTGCCCGCAGCTGAGGACGGCCGCCCCCGCACTGGTCGTCACCAGCGCGGTCCCCAGCAGCGCCAATGCGGCCGCCACCGCGGCCCTCGCTGTCCGTCGCCCCACCATCCGGGCCTCCCCCTCTTCGCCGCTACCCGAGGCCGCTGTGTTACCAGCGCGCCGACCGCAGCGCAACCATCACGGGGCGGGCGTGCTAGAAACGCGCGCCGTGAGCAGGCCGAACACTTCCCCACTGCGCCACGCCGTCCTCGCGGCGATCGCCGCGCTGGTCCTCCTCGCCTCCCCTGCGTGGGCCCAGACGGGCGACGCCACCAGTGAGGGGGGTACCAGCGTCGGCACCGGCGACGCCGGCGGAGGCGCGGGCGGCGACTCCAGCATCGTGTCCGAGCCCGTCGCCCGGTCGGGCAGCTCCGGGCCGGCCAGCGCCAGCTCGTCGGCCACCAACACCGGCAACACCGGCGACGCCACCTCGTTCGCGGTCAGCACCCCGGTCGCAACGTCCGGCCACACGGGCGGCAGCGGCCACACCGCACCCGCCACCACCAGCCACGGCCCTGCGTCGAGCGGCGGCGGGACCTCGAGCTCGGGCAGCGGCGGCAGCGGGTCGGGCGCGGCGGCGTCCGGTGGAGGCGGGGGCGCGGGCGGGGCCGCCACCGGCGGAGGCGGAGCCGGAACGGGCACCTCGGCCGGCACCATCGAGGCGTCTGCCACCGCCCAGGTCGTCACCGAGGATGGCAGCACCCCGGGTGCCGCCTCGGGCAACGCTGAGGGCATCGGCTCCCCGTCCACCGATCCCTCCCCTTCGCCCGTCGTGGCCACCGAGGTCGCCGGCGGCGACGCGTCGGCCGCCTCCGACGCCGAGGGCTCACCGATCGGGTTCAGCCGGCCCCTCCCCGGCGACACGGCTGACGCCGGCACCACGCTGGCCCTGCTGGCCCTGGCCGTCGGCCTGGCGTTCCGCATCCGCCTCGTCGGCACCGGCCCGGCGCGGGCCTGAGGCGCGGGAGGCGCCCGCCTCACCGCCATGCCCGTGCAGTCCGGCGCACCCGACCGGGCGCCGCTGCGCCCCGGGTTGCGCCTGCACGACATCCTCACCCTGAAGGACGAGACCGACGCGGGCGGTCGGCTGCTCCTCGAGGACTCGGCGCCCAAGAAGGCGATCAAGCGGGTTGACCGTGCCGGCGTCCCCATGAGGGCGGCCCGGTCGACCTACACCGACACCCCCTCGCGGGTCGACGGCCTCTTCAACGCCTCGGCCTACGACGCCTTCCGCCACGACCTGGGCGACGTGCTCGACGGGTTCGCCTGGCTCACCCGCAACTACGCGGAGCGCAACCCGGCGCACAAGGGCACCGTCCAGGGGCTGCTCGACGTGTCCAACCTGGGGCTCACGCTGCCCCTGGTGCTCTTCCGCCGGGGGGTCGACCCCGTCCCCCTCCACGGCAGCCTGCCCACCTACGTGGGCTCGCTCTTCAAGGCCAGCCGGGGCGTCTTCTCGGCGGCCGTCGACATGCACAACAAGCGCGGGCCGGTTCCCACCACGGGTGCCGAGGTCGTGCGGTTCGCCGACGAGGAGGGGCACCTGAGGCGACCGGCGACGGGGCGGGTGTGCGCCGCTCCCACCCGCCTCATCGAGCGCACCATCGACGTCATCCTCACCGGGGAGGGGGGCGACCCCGACGTGACCACCCTCGGGGAGCTCGTCGACTTCGACCGGTTGTGGGCCTTCTACCGCCTCCAGGAGGCCTTCACGCGGGCGCTCAACCACTACCGCTTCGTCCTCGACAAGCTCGTCGAGGGAGGAGTCAGCCTCTACGACGCCGAGCGCCTCTTCGCGTCCACGATCGAGGAGAGCGGGCGCAAGGGCTCCTTCGGCGACTACACGATGGCCTTCCTCCAGTACGTGAACGAGGCCCAGCAGCGCATGAACCAGCTGCTCGACCGATCGGGCGAGGTGCCCCCTCTGCTGTTCGAGGACATCCTCCGCATCCTGTAAACCACATGACCGACCGACAGGGCGCTTCGGCGCCGAGCGACCCCGACGCCAAGCTCGCCACCTACCGGGCCAAGCGGGACTTCACGGTCACGTCCGAGCCGGCCGGATCGGCACCGGCGCCCTCCTCGGGACGGTTCGTCGTCCAGCGCCATCGGGCTCGCCGGCTGCACTACGACCTCCGGCTCGAGGTCGACGGGGTGCTGGCCAGCTGGGCGGTGCCCAAGGGGCCCACCCTCGACCCCAAGGCCCGCCAGCTGGCCGTCCACGTCGAGGACCACCCCATCGAGTACTTCGACTTCGAAGGCGTCATCCCCAAGGGCGAGTACGGCGGAGGCGACGTGATCGTCTGGGACTGGGGCACGTGGGAGCCGGCGGGCACCGACTACCCCGCCGCCGCCATCGAGGAGGGGACCCTCCACTTCGACCTGCACGGCGAGAAGCTGGCCGGTCGATTCGTGCTCGTCCGCCCCGAGCGGAATCAACCGGGCGAGTCGGGCAAGGAGCAGTGGCTGCTGCTGCACAAGCACGACGAGCACGCCCAGCTCGGCTGGGATCCCGAGGACCACCCGCGATCGGTCAAGACCGGCCGCACCAACGACGAGGTGGCCGCCGACCCCGAGGCGTTGTGGCGGAGCGACCTGCCGGCGGCCGAGGCCAACGTGGCACTCGGACCGGCGGCGCTTCCCACCTGGGACCCTCCCACGGAGGACGAGCTGGCCGCCCTCGACGCCCTCGGGCGGGGCGGCCTGTGGGCGCTGCAGGGCCGGGAGCTGAAGCTCACCAACCTCGACAAGGTGCTCTTCCCCCCACGAGGGGACGAGCCCCCGGTCACCAAGCGCGACCTCGTCCGCTACCACGCCCGGATCGCGCCCTTCATGCTCCCCTATCTCTTCGACCGGCCGGTCAACCTCAACCGCTTCCCCGACGGCGTGGAGCGCCCCGGCTTCTGGCACAAGGAGGTCCCCTCCTACGCCCCCGAGTGGCTGACCCGTTGGCACAACGAGGAGGCCGACCCCGGCGAGACGGAGTGGTACGCGGTGGTCGACAGCGTGCCCGCTCTCGTGTGGATGGCCAACCACGGGGCGGTGGAGTTGCACGCCTGGACGTCGAAGCTCCCCGACGTCCACCAACCGACCTGGGCCTTGATCGACATCGACCCCGGTCCCCGCAGCAGCTTCGACGACGTCGTCCTGCTCGCCCGCCTGTATCGCACCGCCCTGGAGCACCTGGGGGTGACCGCGATGCCCAAGGTCACGGGCAAGCGGGGAATCCAGATCTGGGTGCCCATCCGCCCCGGCTACCGCTTCGACCAGACCCGGACCTGGGTGGAGAAGGTGTCACGGGCGGTGGGCAACACCGTGCCGGAGCTGGTCAGCTGGCAGTGGCACAAGGATCGCCGGGAGGGGTTGGCCCGCCTCGACTACACCCAGAACGCCATCAACAAGACGCTGGTGGCCCCCTTCAGCGCCCGCCCGTCCGCCGGCGCGCCGGTGTCGGTGCCCATCGAGTGGGACGAGCTGGAGGACCCCGACCTGCGGCCCGACCGCTGGACCGTGCGGACCGTTCTCGACCGGGTGCGCGACGTCGGCGACCCCCTCGCCCCCCTCGTCGGGCGGCACCAGAAGCTGCCACCCCTCTAGGG
>DASZJY010000310.1:0-7198 GCA_035947635.1 Acidimicrobiales bacterium
GTCGAGCGCATCGGCGCAGCCAGGGCGGCCCTCGGCGACCGCCTGCTCGTCCTGGGCCACCACTACCAGCGCGACGAGGTCATGCGCTGGGCCGACGCCAGCGGCGACTCGTTCGGCCTGTCCCGGCTGGCCGCCGCCAACGCCACCGCCGACTACGTCGTGTTCTGCGGCGTGCACTTCATGGCCGAGTCGGCCGACATCCTCACCGCCGAGCACCAGCAGGTGGTGATCCCCGATCTGAACGCCGGCTGCTCGATGGCCGACATGGCCGATCTCGACTCGGTGGAGGAGGCGTGGGAGGAGCTGGCCACCGTCGCCGACGTCGAGCGCATCGTGCCCATCACCTACATGAACTCGTCGGCCGCCCTGAAGGCGTTCGTTGGCCGCCACGGCGGGGCGGTGTGCACCTCGTCGAACGCCCGGGCCGTCCTCACCTGGGCGCTGGACCGGGCCGACAAGCTCCTCTTCTTCCCCGACCAGCACCTGGGGCGCAACACTGCGTACGACCTCGGGTTCGGTTCCGCCGACATGCGGGTCTGGGACCCCAGACGCGAGCTGGGCGGGCTCCAGGAGCTCGACGTCAAGGAGGCGACGTTCCTGCTCTGGAAGGGCCACTGCTCGGTGCACCAGCGTTTCACCGTCGACCAGGTCGAGGCGTTTCGCGCCGCCCACCCCGAGGGGGTGGTGATCGTGCACCCGGAATGCGCCCACGAGGTGGTCGAGCGGGCCGACCAGGTGGGCTCGACCGACTACATCATCCGGGCGGTCGGCGCCGCCCCTGCCGGGTCGGTCCTGGGCATCGGGACGGAGATCCACCTGGTCAGGCGCCTGGTCGACGAGCACCCGGACCGCACGGTGGTCTCCCTCGACCCGATCGTCTGCCCGTGCTCGACGATGTTCCGCATCGACGCCGCCCACCTGGCCTGGTGCCTCGAGAACCTGGTCGAGGGACGGGTGGTGAACCGGATCACCGTCGACCCGGAGACGGCCGCCCAGGCGAGGGTCGCCCTCGAGCGCATGCTCGAGATCACGTGACGCACAGCTGAGCGGGGCACCCGCCGGTACCCTCTGCCGGTGCCGTCCTGAAGCAGAAGGCGATGCTGCAGCGGGTGGTGTCGGTCCTCCCCGCCGGTCACCGCGTCAACTACCTGTTCCAGCGCCATGTGACCCATGGGCTGCCGATGCCCGATGGCCGTCCGGGACGCCCGCCTCGTGGTGGCCAAGAAGGACCGCTCCGGCTGACGTCCGCCGATCAACCCCTCACGGTGAACAGTTCCGCAATTGGCCGCTGGTGAGCCACTGCGCGGAACAGTTCGGCGAGGCGGCGCGCCGGCGCCGGGACGTGACGGTCACCGCTTCGGCACGAACTTGAGAAGGTCCTTCGTCTCCCGCTCGCAGGGCAGCTCGTAGACGTCGTGGTCGACGAGCTCCCAATCGGGCAAGGCTTCGCAGTACATCTCGAGCGTTCTCCAGCGGCAGTGAACGACGGTTGAAGTGTGCCCTGCGCATATGGCGGCGGCGTCGACCAGGTGGTCCTGGATCAGCAGCTCGCGGCCGGCCATCCGGGCGAGGTTCGTCACGGTCGCACGCCAGATGTCGTCATCGACGACGTGGAAGAGGACGTCGATGCACATCACGACGTCGTACGAGCGGGCCGGCCGGAACCGGTCGAGCGGCCCCACGCTGATCGGTACTGCGTTCCCGAGCCGCTGCCGTGCCAAGTCGACCGCGACGGGGCTGAAGTCCACGCCCTCCACGTCGAACCCGATCCGGGCGGCCCGCTCCATGAAGAAGCCGTTGCCGCACCCGGCGTCCAGCAACCTCGAGCCCCCAGGAGCCTTGCTCAGCGACGCGTGGAGGTGCCGCCACTTGGTGTCGTAGTCCGCTTCGTTCGCCTGTTGGCCGATCGAGATGCAGCCGACGCCCTCGAGGCCCGAACGGTGGCGAGCATGACGAGCGTTCCAGTACCGCTGGGGGTCGCGGTACGAGTACCGCTCGGCGAGCTGACGAGCGAGGGTCCGCGCTTTACGCATCTGGCTCTCCTTGGGGTGGGCCCTCCGAACGAGCTGCCGGAGGGGCGAGCAGGACGACGGCGATGGCAGTGACGGCATACGAGAGCGAGGAGGAGACGGCCGCGCCGGTGGCGCCGTGCGCCGGGATCAGCAGGAGATCGCCGATGAGGATGACCCCGAACCCGGCGGCACTCGCCCTCAAGTTTCGCCCCGGGCGCCCCTGGCTGAGCGTCCAAGCCGAGAGTGGCTTGGCCGCGCCGACCAGGATGACTCCCGGCAGCAGCAACAGGACGAGACGGGGGACCGCCGAGTAGGCAGAGCCGAGAACCGGTTCCACCAACAGCTGCGTGACGACCGCGCCCAGCCCGCCCAGCACGACCAGACCGCCCAGCAGCCGCCTCGACAGCTCGACGACTCTGGCCTTGTCGAGATGGCCGGCCCGGACCCTCGGGAACAGCGACCTGCTGAGCGCGCTCGGCACCTGCCAGAGGATCTCGACGAGGGCGACGGCCACTGCGTAGACACCGACCTCGGCGACGCTGGCCAAGGCGGCGAGCAAGAAGAGGTCGATCCGGTAGCTCGCCAGCTGGAGGGCGTCGGCGACGACCACCCTGCCGCCGTAGCGCAGGATCTCCCGCCGATCGTCGCTCGAGAGCGCCGGGGCCCGGCCGGCTGCCCGCCAGCCGACGGGAACGAGCAGCACGTATCCCACCACGACGCCGAGGGTCGTCGATGAGGCCAGGTCGGAGAGCGTGGCGCCGTCGAGCGCCCCTACCACGAGGACCGCCACCTGAGTGCCGGCCATCACCACCAGCACGCGTCCCACGAGGGTGACCCGGTCATAGCTCGTGGCGATGGCCTGGAGGACGCTGACCGACGGGCGTAGGAAAGCGGCGGCGGCGGCCAGCAGGACGAGCGTGAGGGAAAGGCCAGAGGCGAGCGCGTAGGCAACGGTCCCGATTGCGAGCGCCGCCCCTCCCGCCCAGCCGGCGAGGAGGCCGAACCGAACGACGCCCTGGCGGTGCGCCTCTCCGTGGATCCCACCGCGCGCCGCGATGTAGGTGTCCACACCTCCAGCTGCCACCGGACCGAGCAGCGCCACGACCGCATACGCCACGACGAGCTGCCCCTTGCCGACCGGTCCGAGCCAGCGGGCGGCGAGGAGGCTGGCCGCAGCTCCGACGACGAGCAGCGACACATGGCCGGCGGTGACCGACGCGGCGTCGCGTGCCATGCTCCGCGCACGGCCATTCCGGCCGTCCAACTGGCCAACGGCCAATTCGGGAGGCGGCACCGTCACCTCGACCGTCGGGGCAGGCGTTGCCGCCGAGAACGGCATGTCCCGCCGCCGCGCCTTGACGATCATGGATGCGCCCCGGCACCAGCCGCGGCCATCAACCGTCGGTACGACGCGGCGCACGCCTCGGGTGCGAACCGGGCGGCGGCCTTCTCGGCCCGGGCGTGCCAGTCTGCACCCGCGGGGGCGCGGGCGGCCCGGCGGAGCGCCCCCGCCAGGCCCGCCGCGCTGCGCTCGTACAGGATCCCGTCGGCACCGGTGAGAAGTGACTCGAGGGCGCCTACGCGGGGCGCGATGACCGGGCGACCGATGACCAGTGACTCCATGGCCGCGCACGACGAGGTCTCGGTGCGACTGGTCAGGAGCGTGCAGTCCGCCCGGGTGATCACCTCCGCCACCTGCCGTCTCGACAGCTTCCCCGTGAACGTGACCCGGTGAAGGAGTCCGGCGACGGCCACTCGCTGCTCGACGGCCCGCCGCCCGTCGCCGTCACCCACCAGGACGAACCGAAGATCGAGCTCGTCCACCTCGGCGCCGAGCTCGACCAGAGCGTCCACGAGCAGGTCATGGCCCTTGACGGGCCGGAAATCGGCGATCTGGGCGATCACCGTGCCGTTGCTCGGTGCCGGCGCGGCGGGTGCGAACACGCACAGGTCGACGATGTTGTCGATCACCTGGACGCTTCCTCGGGGCAGCTCACCGATTCGCTCGAGCGCCTCGCCGAGGAAGCGGCTCACGGCCGCGACGGCGTCGGCATGGACGAGCACGTGTCGCAGGCATGCCAGCCGCGCCGCCGAGAGGTCACCGGTCGCCACCGCGCTCCAGTGCTCCACGTAGATCAGTGGGCAGCCGGCGGCCCGAGCGACGCCGACGGCGTAGGGACCGGCGTAGTCGAAGCTGTGCAGGACGACCGCTCCGAGCCGGCCGCGCCGGCGACGTCCCTCGAGACGACCGGCCAGCCCGAGCAACCGCCTGCCGACCGGGCCCGCCGCGCACCGCCAGGGCACACGAGGCACCTTGGCCGTCACCCGCAGCTCGCCACCTCCCGCATCGGCCACCGGTCGTCCCGCTCGCATCCGCGTCCCGCCGACGACCGCCCAGCACCACACCTCATCAACCGCGAGCTGGAGGGCACGAGCGTGATCGACCACGAACGGCGCCTGGTGCGGCGCGCCGTCAGTGGGCCACCAGGAGGAGAGCAGGACGACCGGCTTCGTTTGGCGGCGGGCGGTACGCCCCCGGCGCCGAGCTGCCGCCAGGCGGGTCACGGTCAGCAGCCGGGCCGTCCACGTCGTCCACTTCACGACGATGTCGACGATCACCACGCCGGGGGTCCGCCAGGCCCGGCGCACGACGGTCGGACTCGGGCACAGCCCCCGCGGCGACAGGGCCCATTTGCGGAACGAGGGATCGCGTTGCCCGGCGTGGGCGTGGCCGACGCCGAGCCGCCACGCCTTCTTGAGGACCGGCGCCAGGCGATCGCGTGAGGGATGGTGCACGACTGCGTCGTCGGCGTAGCCGAGCGACTTGCCGGCGGCGACGGCCCGGCGCCCGAACTGGAGGTCGCCGCCTGACTGGACGCTGCCGTCGAACGACCCCAGCTCGGCGATCACGGCCCGGCGCACGAAGAGGTTCCCGGTCGCGCCGAAGCTGAGCTTCCGTACGTTGACGTCCTGGCGGACGTAGGTGAGCTCGTCGTAGCGACCGGCGAGGGACACTCCCGGCTCCTGACGGATGGCGCCGGCACAGAGGTCCCACCCGTTGCGGTCGAGGGCGTCGAGCCCGCGGCGCAACCAGGAGGCGTCGGCGATGCAGTCGGCATCGGTGAAGGCGACGACCGGCGCGGTGGTGACGGCGATACCGGCGTTGCGAGCGGCGTAGGAGGACCGCTCCGGCTCGTCGAGGACGACGACGCCGGCGCGAACGGCGACCTCCCGCGAGCCGTCGGTCGAGCCGTTGTCCACGACGATGATCCGAGCCCGAACGTCCTTCTGACCGAGGAGCGAGCGCAGGCAATCGCCGAACCTCGGCCCTCCGTCCAGAACCGGCACCACGACGTCGACCTCGTGCTCGTCCTTCACGCTGCCCTCCCCCGGACTCGTGCCGCGATGAGGCCGAGGGCGAAGCTCAGCGAACCGGCCGCCCGCAGGGCGAGGTAGACGATGGTCACCCCTGGACGCGCCCCACCCACCTCTCGGTAACGCCGGTAGCGCTCCGCCCAGTGACGGCGGCTGGCGACTCTGGCCACGGTGGGCGCGATGGCGAGCTCCACGTGCCTCCGGGCGAGGAGCTGGCGCGATGTGCCGTGGCGGCGGTAGGTGCGGAGCAGGTCCGCGACGGTGGTGCGGTGGTCGTGGAGCACGACGGCACGGCTCGTGACCCCGAGCCTCCCGCCCCTGCCGACGAGGCGATGGCTCATGTCGACGTCCTCGCCAGCGGCGACGGGGAAGCGCTCGTCGAACCCCCCGACGGCCCGGAGGGCGTCGGCCCTCCACGCCGCGTTCGCGGTCACGAGGTACCGCACCCCGCCGCCGTCATCGACGCCGTGGTCGACCAGCCGCTCGAGCTGGACGAAATCGGCAAGGAGGCCGCGCCTCAGGGGCCGGATGGCGCCTCCCAGCGCAGCCAGCTCGGGGCGGGCGTGCAGCTCGTCCACCAGGTCGACGAGCCAACGGCGATCGGGCACGGTGTCGTCGTCGGTGAACGCCACCAGCGGGCCCCGGGCGAGCCGCCACCCGGCGTTCCGAGCTGCCGCCGGGCCCCGGTTCGCCTGGCGAACGTAGCGGGCGCCGACCTTCGAGCGCCGCACCACGTCGGCCGTACCGTCGGTCGACCCGTCGTCGACGACGATCAGCTCGATGCCGCCCGGCGGGACGTCACAGTCGGCCAGGCCGTCGAGCAGGCGGGCCAGCGACGGAGCACGGTTGTAGGTCGGCACGACGACGGTGACCGCCGGCCGGTTCATCGGCTCAGGCATGTTGGTGCCTCACGTGCGCCATCTCGCCGGCGGCGCCGGCGATGACGCCGACCCACCACGATCCCGAGAGCACGGCGATGGCGGTAGCCGAGGCCAGGTGAGCCCGGAGGTCGGCGGGCCCGTCGCTCCCCGCGGCCTCCAGGCCGACCAGGACGGCGGGGACGGCGAGCAGCGAGGCCGGCCCGTACCGCCGCCAGCCCTGCCACGCGAGGCCGGCGGCCGCCAGCGGGACGGCGAGCAGCGCGACCTGGCGAGCGGCGGGTCGGTCGCCCCGTGCCCACCACAGCCCCTTGACCCGCCCGAAGAAGAAGTACTGGCGGCCCAGGAGGCGCAGAGTGGAGCGCGGGAGGTAGCCGCTGCGCAGCCCGGCCTCGAACCAGACCGAGCGGCCCCGGTCCCGGTACCGTCCGTTCAGCTCGTAGTCCTCGTTGAGGGCCACCGCCTCCGACCACCCGCCGAGGGCCCGGACCTCGTCGGTGCGGAAGAACCCCATCCACACCGTGTCGCTGGGGCCCGAGGTGGTCGCCCGCCGGTAGCGGCTCAACCCGGTGGCCCACCGGTTGCGGAGGGCGCGGGCGATGCCCCGGTCGACGGCACGGGCGCTGCGAGGCTCCGCCACCTGGGCCCCGCCGACCACCCCTATCCGCTCGTCCGCCATCGCCGCCACGCAGGTGGAGACGTAGTGAGAGGGGATGCGGCTGCGGGCGTCGACCCGGGCCACGTAGTCGCCGCGGGCGTGAGTGAGGCCCACGTTCAGGCCCACCGACGTCCGCCGCCTCGGGTTGCGGTCGACGACGACCTCGGCGAACGCATGGCGGGCGGTCGCCCGCCGGTAGCGGCTCAACCCGGTGGCCCACCGGTTGCGGAGGGCGCGGGCGATGCCCCGGTCGACGGCACGGGCGCTGCGAGGCT
>DASZJY010000311.1:0-8272 GCA_035947635.1 Acidimicrobiales bacterium
GGTGGGGCCTGGTCGACCCCGGGGACGCCCTCGTCGGCGCTGGCGCCGGGAGCCGGGCGCGGCGCATCGCCGGTGGCAAGGGTCCTCGAAGGCGGCCGGGCGTCGAGCGGCCCCAGCGGCGCGCGTTCTCCGGACGAGGGAGGAAGGTGGCGCTCGACGGCGCGGCGGACCGCCTCGTCGACGACGATGGTGAACCACTCGGCCGCCTCGTCCTGGGCCTGGTGGAGCTGGGTGAGCGGGTCGCCGGCCTCCTCGCCCTCCTCGGGGCCGGCGGCGGGCGCCGACGCCGCCGGGGCCGGATCCGGGGTAGGTGGGAGAGGTGCCACGGCCCGGGCGACGGCGGCCGGGAGCACCTCGGAAAGGGCGCCGCCCAGCTCGGTGATGGCAGTTCGCACCTCGGCCACCGCCCCCGACACCGCTCCGCTCACGGTGTCGGTGACGGCGGGGGCGGCCGCCTCCGCCACCAGCTGGGGCAGTGACTCGGCGAGGGTGGCCCTCATCTCCCGCAGCCCGGCCGCCTCGTTCCTCAGCTGGGCGGCGCAGCCCTCGAGCTCGGCGAGGGAGACCTCGAGCTCCTCCTGCCGGGTCTCCGCCACCGCCCGAACGGCCGCCTCCTGACGTCCGAGACGGTCGGACAGGGCCTGGATCTGGCCGTTGAGGTAGTCGAACTCTCCGCGTAGCCAGAGCAGCACCTCGGTGGCCGGGTCGCGTGCCGGCGCCGGGGGCTCCTGAGGCTCGGGCGGCGGGGCCTCGTCCATCACGGGTTCGGGTACCTCCTCCTCCTCCTCCGGGCTCGGCGACATCGGTTCCAGCTCGACGATGTGCACCGGCTGCGGACCTCTGGCCCAGACGTCGGGGCAGCCGCCGAAGCGCCCGGTGCAGACGACCCCGCAAACGCTACAGGTGCACGCTTCGGCGCCTGCGGTCATGGGGTGCTGGCAGTCGTGCGCGATCTGGCATCCGAACTCGTGACACCAGCCCATTGCGGCGATCTTACCGACCGTGCCCCCCCGCCCCAGGAGCGGCGAGCGCGCGTTCGTCCCCGCCGACCCGATCCACTGCTGTCGAAACGGCTCGTCACGGGCCCATCTCCCCGACAGCTCCTCGGAGCCGGCCGGCGGCGCCCAGTACGGTCGACACCGTGAGCGAGCACGGCGAGCCGAGTGCAGCTCACGAGGAAACACCGTGAGCGAGGCCCCGCCGCTGGACCGGCGCATCCCGCTCGTCCACCTGCCCACGCCGCTCGAGCCCCTCGACCGTCTGGGCGCCCACCTCGGGATGGCGCCCAGGTGTCTCTGGGTCAAGCGTGACGACGTCACCGGGTTGGCGGGGGGAGGCAACAAGGCCCGCAAGCTCGAGTACCTCTGCGCCGACGCCCTCGCCCAGGGCTGCGACACCCTCGTGACCGGCGGCGGGCGTCAGAGCAACCACGTGCGCATGACCGCAGCCGCCGCCAACCGGCTGGGCCTGGCCTGCACCATCGTGCTCAACGCCGAACGGCCCGACGTGCCGACGGGAAACCTTCTCCTGGACGAGCTTCTCGGGCCCGACATCGTGTGGGCCGGCGGCGCCGGCGACCTCGACTACTTCGCCATCGAGGCCGCCATCGTCGACACCGCCCGGCGGCTGGCCTACGAGGGCCGCCGCCCTTACCCCATCCCCATCGGAGGAGCCAGCGCCGTGGGGGCCCTCGGCTACGTGCAGGCCGGCCTCGAGCTCCGGCGCCAGGACCCGGCCGTCGACGTGGTGGTGGTGGCCGACGGGTCGGGAGGCACTCACGCCGGCCTGGCTGCCGGCCTCGGTGACCACCGCTCGGTGTACGGCGTCGACGTCGGCGCCCGGCCCGACCTCGACGACCACGTCCCGTCCAAGGCAGCCGAGGTGGCCGCCCTCGCCGGCCTGCCCGACCCCGAGGGCGACCGCGGCCCCGGCGGCCTGCCGGCCGCCGTCGTCGACCACGACCACTTCGGCCTCGCCTACGGCGCTCCCACCGACGGCTGCCGGGAGGCGCTCCGGCTGGCCGCCCGCCTGGAGGGTCTGCTCCTCGACCCCGTGTACACCGGGAAGGCCATGGCCGGCCTCGTCGCCGGAGTCCGCCGGGGGCGCATCCCGGCCGACGCCCGGCTTGTGTTCCTCCACACCGGCGGCATGCCCGCTCTGTTCGCTCCCGGGTACGGCGAGTGGCTCCGGGCCGCCCCCGGATGGCTCCCCTCCGAGCGACGACTTTGAGCAACTCCGGGCTGGGCCGTATCGTCTGGCCGGCATGGGCCCCGACACCGTGATCGCACGTCGCAGTCGGGCCGCCGCGTACCTGGCCCTCACCAAGCCCCGCATCGTCGAGCTCCTGCTGGTGACGACCGTGCCGACCATGGTCGTGGCCGAGCGGGGCCTGCCCTCGGGATGGCTCGTGTTGGCCACGCTGGTCGGCGGCGCCCTGGCCGCGGCGGGGGCCAACGCCATCAACATGTACCTCGACCGCGACATCGACAGCCTCATGAAGCGCACACGCGGGCGGCCCCTCGTCACCGGCGAGATCAGCCCGGCGAACGCACTGGCCTTCGCGGTGATCCTCGAGGTGGTGGCGGCGATCGAGCTCTGGGTGCTGGTGAACCCGCTCAGCGCGTTGCTGGCGGTGGGGGCCACCCTCTTCTACGTGTTCGTCTACACGCTGTGGCTCAAGCGGACGTCGTCGTCGAACATCGTGATCGGCGGTGCCGCCGGCGCCGTGCCCGTCCTCGTGGGATGGGCGGCGGTCACCGGGTCGCTGGGCCTGGCGCCGCTCGTGCTGTTCGCCATCATCTTCTACTGGACGCCGCCCCACTTCTGGGCGTTGGCCATCCGCTACCGGGAGGACTACGCCGCCGCCGACGTCCCGATGCTCCCGGTGGTGACGTCGTTCGCCGCCACCGCCCGCCGCATCGTCCTGTACACACTCGTTCTCTGGGGCGTCTCGATCCTGTTCTGGCCGGTGGGCGACATGGGCGACATCTACCTGGCGGCGGCGATCGTGCTGGGTGGGATCTTCACCTGGCACGCCACCCAGCTGGCCCGCCAGGGCACCCCCGAGCGGGCGATGCGCCTGTTCGGGTGGTCGATCACCTACGTCACCCTGCTGTTCGGGGCGATGGCGGTCGACCAGCTGCTTCCCCGCTGAGGTCCTCGAGCAGCTCCCGCCGGCGGGTCACCCGGTCCTCGTGGATGGCCCATGCCCCCGCCACCGCCAGCACGGCGACGAGCAGCGTGAGGTCGCCCCCCACCCACATGATCCCGCCGGCCAGGCGCTGGTCATCGAGCGCAGAGAAGCCCGACGCCCGGGCCACGTCCACGTAGTGGTCGTACAGGGGGCGGGTCGACGACGAGATGGCCAGGGCGAGGAACGTGTTCTGCGGCATGGCCACGGCCAGGTAGAGCAGCCGGAGCGGGTGGGACAGGCGGCCGTGGACGGCGGTGCCGAGCACCGGGCGCCAGAAGAGGAGGGCTGACCCGAGGAACAGGGCGTGCTCGGCGGCGTGAGCCACAGGGTTCTCGAGGGCGAGGTCGAACAGCGGCGAGAAGTGGACGATCCAGCCGACGGCGGCGAAGACGAGCCAAGCCACCAGCGGATGGGCGAGGAGAGCCAGGGCGGGGGCCCGCCCGAGTCGCAGCAACCGGCGCCGGCGGTCGTCGGACAGGGCGGCGGTGGCCACCAGCAGCGGTCGCCCGGCGACCAGCAGGGGGGCGGCGACCAGTGTCAGCAGGAGGTGCTGCACCATGTGCCCCGACAGCCGGTCGTGGGCGTACGTGGCCAGCGGGGGCAGGAGGGCGACGGCCAACACCGCCAGCCCGGTGAGGAACAACCGGCGCCGCCACGGCGGCGTCGCCCGCGTGGGCCGGCTGGCAGCCGTGGCCTGCCAGCCCATCTGGTAGGCCACCGCCGCGGCCACCAGGGCGACGGCGACCGCCACTACTTCCGAACCGGCGGCGGTCGTGCTGGCGGTGGGCAGTGCATCCACCGCCGGTCCGGCGGAAGCCCAGTTCACGGGCCCATGGTGGTTCCCGAGGAGGGCGTCGCCAAGTCGATGGGACGGCGGGGCCCTGTATAGAGTCCGCCGCAATGACCGTGACCGACACGCCGCCCGAGGCTCCTGAGGCCCCGGAGGCTGCCGACGCCGAGGAGCCGGCGCCGGAGGTCAGGCCCTGGCCGCCCGCCACCGACCACAAGGTCGTCGGCACTGTGTTCGTGGTCGTGGCCATCCTGTCGCTGGTCGCCGCGGGGTTGATCGCACTGGTCATGCGGGCGCAGCTGAGCAGCGCCGACATGGACGTCGTGGGGCGGGTCACCTACGGCGAGCTGTTCACCCTCCACGGCACGCTCGCCGTGTTCGGCTTCCTTGCTCCCGTGTGGGTCGGGCTGGCCACCGCGGTCGTCCCCCTGCAGATCGGTGCCTCCCGCCTCGCCTTCCCCCGCCTGCAGGCGCTCTGCCTGTGGGTCGTGGTGGGCGGGATCACGATGATCGCGACGTCGCCTTTCGTGAAGAGCGGCGACGTGGTGAGCGGCTGGTCGCTGAGCTCGCCGATCCCCGAGGGCCCGGCGTTCCGGGGCAACGGCCACGACCTGCTGATCCTCGGCGTGGGCCTCGTGGCCGTCGCCCTGGTGCTGGCCTCGGCCAACCTCGTCGTCACCGTCATCAAGATGCGCGCCCCCGGCCTCACCCTGCGGCGGACGCCGCTCTTCTCGTGGTCGGTGCTCGTCGCCGGCGCCGTCATCCTGCTGGCCCTCCCGGTGCTGATCGCCGGCCTGGGCATGCTGTTCATGGACCGCCACTACGGCGCCCACATCTTCCGCGGGTTCACCGGCTCGCTGGGGGGCAACCCCAACATCTGGCCCCGGCTGTTCTGGTTCGCCGCCTACCCGCTCCTCTGGGCGTTGCTCCTCCCCGCACTGGGGGCGGTGTCCGACATCGTCGCCACCTTCTCTCGACGTCGCCTGTTCTCCCACCTGCGGGCGGCCGCTGCCATCGGCGCGGTCGGCGTGCTGGCGTTCGCCGGGTGGGGCAGCGAGACCCCCGGCCTGTCCCGGGCCCGCCTGCTCTTCGCCACCGGCGCGCTCCTCGTCCTGGCTCCCGTGGCCTCGCTGGTCCTCAACTGGCTCGCCACCCTGCTCATGGGCCGGCGGGAGAAGAAGACCGGGCCCCGCACCGTCGGCGCCCTGCCGATGGTCGTCGCCGCCGGCTTCGTCACCGTGCTGGCCGTGGGCCTGGGAGGCGGGGCGGTCGCCGCCCTCACGACGGGGACCAGCAGCCACCGCAACTACTGGCAGGTGGCCACCCAGCACACGCTCTTCTTCGGCGCGGGCACCCTCGGGTTCGTCGCCGCCCTGGCCTACTGGGGACCGAAGCTGTGGGGCCGGCACTTGTCCGACAAGGGCGGGAAGCTGGCCGCCGTGCTGCTCGTCGGCGGCATGCACCTCACCTTCCTGCCGATGTTCGTGCTCGGCGCCCAGAACATGCGTGTCCATCTGTTCACCTACGAGTCCGGAGACGACTTCGGGCCCGCCAACCTCGTCGCCACCGTCGGGGCCGTCGTCACCGTCCTCGGGGTGGCCGTGCTCGCCCTCGACCTTCTCGTGAGCGTGATCGCCCGCAAGGGAAGGCAGGCCGACGACGACCCCTGGCAGGGCCACACCCTCGAATGGGCGACGTCGTCGCCGCCCCCCAGCCACAACTTCGACCGCCTGCCCGAGGTCCGCTCGGAGGCACCCCTGCTCGACCTGCGTGACGCGGGGGCGGCCGAGGCGGTGCCCTGATGACGCTCACCACGCCGGCGTCCGCGACACCGGTCGCTCCCGAGGCCGTCGACCCCGGGCCGTCCCGCCCCTGGTCGCCACCCCGGGGCACGACGATGCTGGGCACGTCCCTCCTGCTGGCTGCCGAGGGGATGCTGCTGGGCGCCGCCCTCGCCACCTACTTCACGGTCAAGGCGGGCGCCCCGCTGTGGCCGCCGTCGGGCGTGCACCTCAACACGTACATCCCGACGGTCGTGACCATCACCCTGGCGATGGCGGCGTGCTCGGTGGGCTGGATGCTCTTCGCCATCCGTCGCAACGACCAGCGCAACGGCTTCATCGCCGCCGTCCTGAGCGCGATCCTCGGGCTCGCCATCGCCAACGGCGAGTGGTACTGGATCACCCGGGCCGGCTTCGGGGTCGGCAAGCACGCCTACGGCGCCCTCTTCCACGTGCTAGCAGGCCTCCACCTGCTGCACGTGGCCGCCGGGGTGGTGATGCTCTTGGTGATGGCGGGCCAGACCCTGGCCGGCCACTTCAGCCGCGACGACCACGAGCCGGTGCGCGCCACCGCCTACTTCTGGCAGTTCGGCAACGTGGTCTGGGTGGCGGTGCTGTGCGCCCTCTTCTTCTTCGCCTCCCACAACCAGTGACGTCCCGTCCCCGACTCCGAGTGGCCTGACGTGCTCACCCAGTCCTCCAAGGTCTTCCTACCGCTCTCCGGCGTGGCGCTCGTCTTCGCCATCGGCTACATGGTCCTCACCGGCAACCGTGACGGGTTCCTCCTCCTCCTCGCCCTCTCGACGGTGGCGGCGTGCGCCGGCATCGCGGTGGCGCGGGTGCGGGAGAACGAGTTCCCCCCGCCCGTCGCTGCCGACGCCCTTGCTCCCGAGTACCGCGACGTCCGGCCCGGCCAGCCCCTCGCCGGCGGCCTCTGGACCGCCACCGGCGCCCTGGCCGCCACGCTCCTGCTCACCGGGTTCGTGCTGGGGGGGCTCGCGACCGGCGCCGGCCTCGTGCTGGCGGTTACGACGGTCGTCGGCTGGATGACCACCGTCTCGAGCGAGCACACCGGCCGCCGCATCGACCTGGCGCCTCTCGGGCTGCCCGTGCTGGGCCTGTTCACGATCTTCGCCCTGATGTTCTTCATCTCCCGGGTGCTGCTCGCCGTGCCCGAGCAGGCGTCGACTGCCATCGCCCTCGCCGTCGCCGTCGCCATCCTCGGAGGGGCCTCGTTGGCCGCCCTGCGCCCGAGCATGTCCAGCCGCACGCTCGCCGCGGTGCTGGCCATCTCCGCCGTCCTGCTCACCGCCGGCGGCGTCGTCGCCGCCGCCGTTGGCCAGCGCGAGGTCCACCGGCCACCGGGCATCTCCGCCGGACCGGTGTCCATCGAGGCGGTGAACAGCCAGTTCGACCGGACCGAGTTCGAGCTCCAGGCCGACCTGCCGGCGGAGATCTCGTTCCGCAACGACGACGAGAACGTGCCCCACAACGTGGCGATCTACGGGGACGACAAGTACACCCACGAGATCTTCGTCGGCGACATCCTCCCGGGGCCGGTCACCATCGACTACCGCTTCGACGCCCCCCACGCCGGCGAGTACTTCTTCCGCTGCGACGTCCACCCGAACATGGCGGGCAAGGTGAAGGTCGTCCCCGCCGAGGGAGGCGAGCATGGAGGGGAGCCCGGAGGGGAGCACTGAGGCGGGCGCGACCTCCCGTCGCCCTGACCCCCCCTCGCCGTCGCCCTCGTCGGCACGGGGCGGTTCCGACGACGGTCACGAGGTGACCGGGCGTCCACGACCATTCCCCCGGCCCGGGAACCGGCGGAGGCGGACGAGAACTGTGCGTCGCTGCCGGATCTGGCCCTCGACTGCCGGCAATTGGACGTTCGGGCGATCGGCGGGTGACAGTGGTAGCGACAGAGGGGCCGGTGCTCGGACGGCACGGCTGAAGGGGAGGACACCGGGAGTGACGAGGCTGGCCAGGAGGCGGGCACCCCGTTCGCCCGTCCTCGCCCGGCGGCCGGGTCGCACCACCGCCGTCCTCGGTGCCCTCGCTCTCCTCGCGGCAGGGTGTGCCGAGAACGCGCCGATGGACACCCTCGAGCCCGAGGGGCCCAACGCCCGCACGATCGACAACCTGATCAATCCGGTGTTCATCGTGGCGGCGGTGATCTTCGTGCTGGTCGAGGGCATGGTCCTGCTCTTCACCCTCCGTTACCGCCACCGTGAGGACGCCCCCGAGCCCGTCCAGGTCCACGGGAACACCAAGCTCGAGGTGGGGTGGACGCTGGTCCCCGCCCTCATCCTCCTTGCAGTGGCGATCCCCACCATCGCCACGATCTTCAAGCTGGCCCAGAAGCCCAAGGACGCCATCAACGTCACCGTCACCGCCCGGCAGTTCTGGTGGGAGTTCAACTACCCAGATCTCGGGGTGACGACGGCCAACGAGCTGCACATGCCCGTTGGCCGCAAGCTGGAGCTCACCCTCGAGGGCGCGGACGTG
>DASZJY010000312.1:0-8547 GCA_035947635.1 Acidimicrobiales bacterium
CCAGACGGCCCCGCTCACCATCCTCGTCCGCTGGGTCCTGGTCACCTGCTAGGTCCCGCTCCCTGTGGGCGTGCAGCCGCGTAGCCGCGGAGGGGTCCCCCCGAAGCGAGGGTGTTCTACCACGCCCCCTTGGGGGTGGCAACCATGCCACGTTGCCCCTGACCTGCACCTTTGCCGCTCGCAAGCCCTGTTGGAAACGCGTTGGAGCACTTCGGTGCTCTGTTGGAGCGCGATCCGGCCGTCCACCCCGTGCGATGGAACGGCGGGGGCGGCGGCGGCGGCCGCCCGGCGGGGGCTCGCGCCGGCGCCAGAGCGCCTGTGGGCCCGGCAGGAATCGAACCTGCGACCAAAGGATTATGAGTCCCCCGCTCTGACCACTGAGCTACGGGCCCATGGCACCGACCGACCGGCCGGGGTCGCTGTTGGAGTGGTGCTCCGGGGGTGGGACTCGAACCCACAACAAACGGCTTAACAGGCCGCTGCTCTGCCGGTTGAGCTACCCCGGAATCCGCCCCAGCACCCTAGCAGCGGGGCCTCTCCGGGCCGGGCCGCGCCGGATGGTTGGAGGGGACCGACGGGGGTAGAAGCGACCCATGAGATTCCGACTCGGGGTGCTCACCGGGTTCGGCGTCGGCTACTACCTCGGCGCCAAGGCGGGCCGCCAGCGGTACGAACAGCTGAACCGCGCCCTCCACCGGGTCAAGCGGTCGGACACCTTCGAGACGATGAGCGTGCGGGCCCGGGCCGCAGTGGAGGAAAGCGTGGGGACGGCGCGCGACCTCGTCGAGAGTCGAATGGGCAACGGCCGGGCCGACGACCAATCAGCCACCCGCTTCACGTAGCGAAGCACGGCTTTTGCGAAAATAACGGCCGGCGGCGGGGTAGGGGCCCAATCCGCTCGGAGGAGGGCGGGGGTGGGGCCGGCCCGGGGTGGCGCAGCCGCCAGCTACTCGTTCTCGAGGTAATCGCGCAGCTTCTGGCTGCGAATGGGATGGCGGAGCTTGGCCAGCGTCTTGGCCTCGATCTGGCGGATCCGCTCCCGTGTGACTCCGAACTCCCGCCCGACCTCTTCGAGCGTGCGCACCTGCCCGTCGTCCAGCCCGAAGCGAAGGCGGACGACCTGTCGCTCGCGCTCGGTGAGCTCGTCCAACGCCTCGCCCACCGCCTCCGACAACAGGGCCCGGGCAGCGGCGTCGGCCGGCTCGATCGCCTCGGCGTCCTCTATGAAGTCGCCCAGGGCGCTGCCCTCGTCGAGGCCGACGGGTGTCTCCAACGACACCGGCTCCTGGGCCAGGCGTTGGATCTCGCGCACCCGACCGGGGGTGGTCCGGAGCTTGTCGGCCAGCTCGTCGAGGGTGGGCTCCCGTCCCAGCTCCTGGAGCATGTGGCGCTGGACCCGCAGCACCGTGTTGATGGTCTCGACCATGTGGACCGGGATCCGGATGGTCCGCGCCTGGTCGGCGATGGCCCGAGTGATGGCCTGGCGGATCCACCAGGTGGCGTAGGTCGAGAACTTGAACCCCTTGGTGTAGTCGAACTTCTCGACCGCCCGGATCAGGCCGAGGTTGCCTTCCTGGATGAGGTCGAGGAAGAGGAGCCCACGACCGAGGTAGCGCTTGGCGATGGAGACGACGAGGCGCAGGTTGGCCTCGGTGAGCTCCTTCTTGGCCCAGTACCCGTCGGCCACCATCGCCTCGAGGGGAGCGAGCTCCTCCTCGGAGATCGCCGATGCCGGTTCGGCGTCCTCGAGGGCGGCGATGCGGCTGGCGGCCAGGACGCCGGCTTCGATGCGGCGCGCGAGGGCCACCTCCTCGGCGGCGGTGAGGAGGTCGATCTTCCCGATCTCCTTGAGGTACGTCCGCACCGGGTCGGTGGAACCGCCGGCGCGGTGAGCCTGGCCCCGGCCCGTCGCCGGGTCGACCTCGGCGTCGGAGTCGGGGGCAGGAGCGGCGATGCGGGCCGGGGCGGCGGCCGGACGGTGCTCGACCCGCCGGGCCTGCCCCGCGACCACGGGAGCTGCGCCGACGGGCGGCACCACCGCGTCGACCGGAGCTCCCGTCGGGGCGACGGCACCGGTCACCGGGATGCCCTCCGGCGGGGTGTCGGCGGCGTGGTCGACGTCGACGTGCTCGTCGAGGGCGATGCCCTCGGCTTGCAGGCGGCTGCGGACGGAGTCGATCAGCTCGGGGCTGAGCTCGACGTGGCGGAGGGCGAACATCACGAGGTCGAGGGACAGCGTCCCTGCCGCCCTGCCCCGCTCCAGGAGGGCGGCGAACGTCTCGGAGGGCACTCCGGGGAGGCCGGGCGGCACCGCCCCCGGAGCCTTCCCCGGCACCTCCTCCGGCGCCTTTCCGACCACGTTGCCCCCGTCCATCCCGCTCCAGTGTGCCCGTCCGGGCGGGCGCGCGGAGCGGCGAGGGATCAGGAGGGCTGCTCGGCGAGCCAGCGGACCAGCCGGTCGGTGGCGTCGACCCGGGTCGCCGGCTCCCTCAGCTCCTCGATCACCAGCTTGAGCCAGGTCGTCAGGGGCCCGTAGCGGCCCGGGTCGTCGTCGTTGCGCGCCGCTGCCTCGAGGCGGGCCAGGGCCCGTTGGCCCGCCTCGTCGGCCAGGCGGGCCAGGACGTCGTCCGCCTCCGTGTCGGTCTCCTCCACCGCCAGGCGCTGCAGGAGGGCGGCGGCCGACGGGTCGGCGGCGGCGATGGCCTCGTGGACGGAGCTGGTCGACGCCAGGGCACGCCACGCCGAGAGCACCACGTCGTCCTCGAAGAGGGCCTCGTGCAGGCGGCCGGCCATTTGCTCGGGCTGGTGGACGGCCAGCCTGAGCGCCTCGACCTCGGGCCCTCCACGCGCCCGCCGGACGGCCGCCGGCCGCTCTCCTCCGCGGCGTGCGCCCGCCGCCGGGCCGGGCACAGGCGGGGCGGCCATCAGCGCCCGCAGCCGGTCGGGGTCGACGCGGGTCCGGTCGGCCACCTCCATGAGGTACTGGTCGCGCACGAGGTCCCCGGGGTGCTCCCGCACGACCGCCACCGCCGCCTGGGCGGCCCGGGCCCGCCCTTCGGGAGAGCGCAGGTCGGCCCCGTCCAGCGCCCGCTCGAGGCGGAGCGCGAGGAAGGGCCGGGCCGATGCCACCGCCCTCCTCAGCAGGTCGGGGTCGTTTTCGGCCAGCTGGCCCGGGTCGGTGCCCGGCGGCATCCCGGCCACGGCGACGTCGAGCTCGTAGCGCCGCTCCCACTGGTAGAGCCGCTCGGCGGCCGCCTGGCCGGCGGCGTCTGCATCGAAGGCCAGCACGACCCGGCGGGCGAAGTTCTTGAGGGTGTGGAAGTGCTGCTCGGCGAGGGCCGTCCCGCAGGTCGCCACCGCGTGGGGCACGCCCGCCCGGCGGAGCCCGATGACGTCGGTGTAGCCCTCGCAGACCACCACCTCGCCCTTCTCGACCACCGCCCCCTTGGCCCAGTTGAGCCCGTAGAGGACGCTCGACTTCGAGTAGAGCGGGGTCTCCGGGGAGTTGCGGTACTTGGGCGGCGGCGCGCCCGGCAGGGCCCGCCCCCCGAAGGCGACGGGGTCGCCCCGGACGTCGAAGATCGGGAACATGATCCGGTTGCGGAACGTGTCCTGACGGCGCTGGCGGCGGTTGAGCAGCCCCAGGCCAGTGTCCTGCAGGACGTCGAGGGGCACGTCGAGGGCCCGGCAGAGGGCGTCCCACTCGTCGGGCGCCCACCCGAGCCGGTAGGCCCGCACGACCTCGCCGTCGTAGCCGCGGGAGCGCAGGTAGGCGCGGGCGGGCGCGGCGTCGGGCGCCGAGAGGAGGCGGCGGTGGTACCACTCGACCGCCCGGGCCATCGCCTCGAGGAGGGCGGCGCGCCGTTGGCGCTCGGCCCCGATGGCGGCATCGTCGTAGCGGAGCTGGATGCCCGCCCTGCCGGCCAGCCGCTCGACCGCCTCGGCGAAGTCGGTGTGCTCGACCTCACGGACGAAGGTGATCACGTCTCCCCGGGCCCCGCAGCCGAAGCAGTAGTAGAGGCCCTCCTCCTGATTGACGGAGAACGACGGCGTCTTCTCGGCGTGGAAGGGGCACAGCCCCACCCACCGCCGCCCGACCCGCCGCAGGGCCAGGTGCTCGCCGGCGATCGCCACCAGGTCCGACGCCGCCCTGACCCGGGCGATGTCCTCGGCAAGGATTCCCATCAGGCGTCCGGCCCCGCGCCCAAGAGTCCACCTGGCCGAACTGTTCGGGAAAACGGTCGCTGGGGAGCCGTTACGACGATCAGTTCGCCCAAGTGGTCCCCCATCTCAGCTGGTGAAGTTCCAGGAGGTCAGGTGGAGGCTGGGCACGACGTAGCCCGACTGGCGGGGGCGGGCGTCGCCGCCCACGCCTAGGACACGCCCGGGGCCGAGGGCCTCCACGTAGGACTGGGTGAACCGGAGGTTGCGGACCCCCTTGACGACTCGGCCGCCCTCGATGAGGAAGGTGCCGTTGCGGGTCAGGCCGGTCACGACCTGGGTCTTGGGGTCGAGGACCCTCGTGTACCACAGGTCGGAGACGAGGAGCCCCCGGTCGACCGAGCCGATCAGCTCCTCGAGCGACCGTTCCCCCGCCGACAGCACGGCGTTCCTCGCCATGGGGCCGAAGCTCTCGCCACCGACCACCGCGTGGCCGGTGCCGGCAACCCCGGCCTGGTGGGCGGTGCGGCGGTCGTGGTACAGCCCCGCCGACACGCCCTCCACCACCAGGTCGACCGCCTGCTTGGGCGTGCCCTCGGCGTCGAACGCCAGGCCCAGCGTGCCTGGCGCGGCCACGTCGTCCCGCAGGGTCACCCGAGGGTCGAGCTGGGCCTCTCCCAGCCGCACGAACGATCGCCCCTCGGCGTAGGTCCGGCCGCTGAACCCTCCCAGGAGGAAGCTCACCACGTCGGCCACCGCGGCGGGCTCCAGCACCACCTCGTAGCGTCCCGGCGGCAGGTCGGCGGGGTCGGCCCCCGCCCGCGCCTTGTCCGCCGCCACCCGACCGGCCGCTCCGCCGTCCAGGTCGGCCAGGCGCGTCGACGCCTGCCAACCCAGGCCGTCCGACGAAGGCGTTCGGTGGATGGCGTCCACTGCCGCGCTCGACACCCGTCCCCCCGCCTCCTGGCCTGCCGAGTTGGCGAACGCCACCTCCCAGCCGCTGGTGTCGCAGTACCCGGCGGCGGCCAGGTCCAGGTCGGCGCCGACGAAGGCGGCCACCACCTCGGCCCGCCGGTCGGGCGAGGCCCCCGACGTCTCGGGGTCGTGCCGGTCGGGGTCGGTCACCGCCGCAGGCGGCGCCAGCCCCGGCCATCCCGGGTCGGGGGGGCGGACGGACGCCGCCTCGAGGGTCCGCTCGACCAGGCGGCCGAGACCTTCGGCGTCAACCCGGGTGGTGGTGGCGGCAGCCATGCGCCCGCCCGCCACCAGCCGCAGCCGCACCGAGAGGTGGTCGTCGGCCACGTTCTGGTGGATCGCCGAGTTGGCGAAGCGGGTGAGCGCCGATCGCCCGGCGGTGGCGGTGACCTCCGCCTCCGCCCGGCCGCCCACCAGGTCGAGCACCTGGTGGCAGAGCTCGGGTAGGGCCGTCACCGCCGGCCGGCGGTCATCCCCGCACCCCCACCCTGACGCCGCGGAAGCGGGCAGGAACGCTGGGATGGCCGGTGTGGCCCCACTGCGACGGCTGGCCCTTGCCGCAGTTCGGCGTCCCCCAGAAGATCCACTCGTCGGGCCCGCCCAACATGTCGAGGGACGCCCAGAACTGGGGGGTGATCCCGGTGTAGGTGGGGTTGCGCAGGACGCGCCCGAGCTTGCCGTCCTTGACCTCCCATCCGATCTCGCAGCCGAACTGGAAGTTGAGGCGCTTGTCGTCGATCGACCACGAGCGGTTCGTCTCCATGTAGACGCCGTCGGCGGTCGCCGCCACCATCTCCTCGAGCGACGAGTCGCCTGGGAGCAGCCCCACGTTGGTCATCCGCACGATGGGGAGACGGGCCCAGCCGTCGCCCCGCACCATCCCTCCGGGGGGCAGGCCCGCCACCGCCGCCGAGTCCCGCCCGGTCAGCACGCCCACCCAGGTTCCCTCCCGGACGATGTCGACCCTGCTCGCCGGGGTTCCCTCGTCGTCGTACCCGAAGGTGCCCAGGGCGCCGGGCAGCGTCGCGTCGGCGGTCACGTTCATGAGCTCCGACCCGTAGCGGAGGCTCCCGAGCTGGGCGAGGTCGAGGAACGACGTGCCCGCGAAAGCGGCCTCCCACCCGAGTATGCGGTCGAGCTCGATGGCGTGGCCCACCGACTCGTGGATCTGCAGGCCCAGCTGCTCGGGCCCCAGGATGAGGTCGGTGACGCCGGCCGGGCAATGCGGCGCCGACAGCAGGGCGACCGCCTCCTCGGCCACCCGGGGCGCGTTGCCGGCCAGGTCGGTGGCGCGCACCAGCTCGTAGCCGCGGGTGCCGTTGCGGCCGCCGATGCCCCCCCACGACCGCCGCTGCGTCTCGTGCTCCCCCACCGCGGTGGCGCTCATGGTGGAGCCCGACTCGACGATGTGCTGGGAGATGCGGTGGCCCTGGCTGGATACGAACCACTTCCGCGTGTCCCAGAACGAGAGAGTGGCCTCCCCCACGGAGACGCCGTCGACGGACGCCATGGTGGCCGTCGCACCCATGAGGAGGTCGGCCTTCTCGGCGAGGGGGACGTCGGCGGGGTGCTCCTGCCAGCCCGACTCCCAGTGGTCGGCGACGGCGGGCACGTCGGCCAGCTCGAGCGGCCGTCCGGGCACCCGGCCCGACGCCCGGGCGACGGCCGCCGCCTCCTCGCCCGCCCGGCGGAGGGCGGCGTCGCCGAGGTCGGACGTGGCGAAGAAGCCCCACGACGAGCCGATCAGGGCCCGGACGCCGACCCCGCTCGACTCGGATTGCTGCAGGCCCTCGAGCACGCCGTTGCGCGCCTGCAGCCCCTCGGCGGCGCCGACCACGGCTCGGGCGTCGGCGTAGCGTGCGCCCGCGGCCAGCGCCCCCTCGACGGCGGCGGTGGCGGCGTCGAACACGCGCCGAACCTACCGCCCGGGGTCAGGGCTCGAAGCGGTAGCCCACGCCCCGCACCGTCCGTAGCCAGCGGGGGCGATCGGGGCGGGCCTCGATCTTCTTGCGGAGGCGGCTGACGTGCTCGGTCACGGTGCCAGGGTCCTGCCAGCTGTCGGAGGAGCCCCAGACGTGCTCGAGGAGCTGGCCCCGAGTGAAGACCTGGCGGGGCGACGACGCCAGGAACGAGAGCAGGTCGAACTCCCGGGCCGTCGTCTCGACCGTGCGGTCGCCCACCCGGACCTCGCGCGCGGCGAGGTCGACGGTGAGCTCGCCGAACTCCAGCCGCTGCAACGGCCCGGCAGGCGCGCTGCGCCGCAGGACGGAACGGATGCGGGCGGCCAGCTCCGGCGGCGAGAAGGGCTTGACCACGTAGTCGTCCGCCCCCAGCTTCAACCCGAGGAGCCGGTCGCCTTCGGCTGCCCGCCCGCTCAGGAGGATCACCGGCATGTCGCCCCGGCGGCGCAGGCTCGTCAGCACGTCCAGCCCGTCCACCGCCGGCAGCGTGATGTCGAGCACGACCAGGTCGGGCCGCGAGCGGTCGGCCGCGTCCAGGGCCTGGTGGCCGTCGGCCGCTTCCTCGACCGTGAACCCCTCGAGGTCGAGGAACCGCACGAGCAGCGTGCGGGTCGCGGGGTCGTCGTCGACGACGAGGATCCGCGGGCGCGACGCCGCCCCCGGGGCGCTCACCGGGCCGCCCGGCGAAGTTGACCGAGCGTTGACACACCGTCGAGAGGATGGTGACGCCGGGCGCGCACGCTGGCGCCATGATCACTCATCGGCAGCGGGCCGGCCTGACTCGAGCGGGTACCGCGATCTCTCTGATCGGAGCGCTCTGCATGGTGGCGGCCGTGGCCGTCTCCCCCGCCAGCGCGTCAGGCGAGTTCACGACGGCCTCCCTCACCTCGCCGCTGGCGGGATCGGCCACGACGTTCCAGTGGACGTACGTCTTCAACCAGGGCAACGGCCAGGGCCTCTCGAACATCGCCGTCCGCTTCTGCTCCTCGTCGATCATCTCCCACATCGTCTTCGCCGGCCCTGACGCCGACACCTTCGAAACCGGCGACGTCCCAGGAGGCCACACGGGCTTCGGACCCGGCGTGAAGTTCGAGTTGACGGCGGCCAGGGGGACGTTCGAGATCACCTTCGACCAGCCCTTCAGCGTCAGCGCGGTGGGACTCGAGGTCCAGTCGCACTCGGGCAACGGCCAGCTGGGAGACATCATCACCACCGCTGGCGGACCGGACTCGGGGTGCGAGCCGGCGGCGACCACGACGACCGTCCCGACGACGACGACGGCCCCGCCCACCACGACGACCACGGTCCCGCCCACCACGACCACCGTTCCCTCGACCACGACGACCGTCGGGCCCACCACCACGACGACAACCCCGCCGCCGACGACCACCACGGTGCCGGCGACGACCACGACGCTGCCGGAGGACCCGCCGACGATCCCCGGGACGTT
>DASZJY010000313.1:0-4471 GCA_035947635.1 Acidimicrobiales bacterium
GCCGGCGAGTTCGTGCTCGGCTACCCGAACGGTTACGGCAAGCTGACGCCCGTCCCCAAGGCGGGCACCGCCACGTCCCAGTCCTGGGAGTTCGGCCGCAACGGCACCTACCTGGTCTTCCGCCACCTCTACCAGGACGTCGCCGCCTTCTGGCAGTACCTCGACGGGGTGACCGGCGGCGACGAGGAGGCCCGGGTGAAGCTGGCGGCCAAGTTCGTGGGGCGATGGCCCAGCGGGGCTCCGCTTGTGCGGTCGCCGCATCGCGACGACCCCGACCTCGGCGCCGACAACAGCTTCGGCTACGCCGAATGGGACCCCCACGGCTTCCGGTGCCCCGTCGGGTCCCACATCCGCCGCACGAACCCCCGCGACTTCGGCGAGGCCAAGCCCGCCCGCAACCTCGAGCTCTCGAACCTTCACCGCATCGTGCGCCGGGGCCGGGTCTACGGGCCCGCGCTCGACGACCCCCTGGCGGGCGACGACGGCGTCGACCGCGGCCTGTTCTTCATCTGCCTCAACGCCAACATCGAGCGCCAGTTCGAGTTCGTCCAGCACCACTGGTCGAACAACACCAAGTTCCGAGGGCTCTATGACGAGGCCGACCCGGTGTCGGGCACCCAGCCCGACGAGGGCGGCGCGTTCACCGTGCAGGCCATGCCCGTGCGCCGGCGCTACCACGGCATCGCCAACTTCGTCATCGTCCGCGGCGGGGCCTATTTCTTCCTCCCGGGCATCGAGGCCCTGCGCCGGCTGGCGTCCGGAGAGGCGTCGGCCGGCCGCTAGGCTCGACCTTCGTGGCAACCGACGACCGTGCCAACCCCACCGTGTCGGCGGTGGTGCAGATGGCCGACGCCGGCGAGCGGGAGGCGGCCGGCGCCCCCTCCCTCCACGACAACCAGGCCACCGCCCAGACCAAGGCCTTCCTCACCAAGGCCGGCTTCGAAGTGCACGCCCCGTTCCAGACGAGCTTCTCCATCGGCGCCGCCAAGTCGCTGTTCGAGGAGTTCTTCGGCCGCCAGCTGGTCGTCGAAGAGGGCCTGATCACCTCGGTCACCGTGGACGGCGGCGGCCTCGACCTCCCCGTCGACGCTCTACCCGACGAGGTGCGGCCCCTGGTGCGGTCGATCTCGTTCATCCCCCCGCCCGACTTCACCAACCGGGTGCCCGTCTCGGGCTGACGCGGCGGCTGGTGGGCCGGCTGACCGCACCCCTCATCGGTCTGCGCTGCCTGTCCTGGGGTCAGTCGGACACCGCCCGCTCGACGACCCGAGCTACTTCCACCCCGGGAGGAGACGTCGAGCTTGCGGAAGATGTCGCGCATGTGCGACTCGACCGTCTTGAGGCTGAGGAACGCGCACCGGCGATCTCCGCGTTGGCCCGTCTGGTCGCCCTGGCCGTCGGCCTCTTCCTCCCCGAGCGGGATTACAGGACGGAACGGTCCTGACCGTCATCGGTTGCGGGCCGCTCATCGCGACGGCGTGACGATCACCGTGCCCGGCACGGAGACGGCCCGGGCAGGTGCCCGGGCCGTCAGTCCGTCAGGGCGAGAGGTGCAGCCCGCACTCCGTCTTGTTGGTGCCCGCCCAACGGCCGGAGCGGGGGTCTTCGCCGGGGGCCACCGGCTTGGTGCACGGCCAGCACCCCACCGAGGGGTAGCCCCGCTCGGCAAGCGGGTTGACCGGCAGCTCGTTGTCGGCGGCGTAGGCGGCAATGTCCTCGTTGGTCCAGGTGGCGAGGGGGTTGACCTTCACCATCGAGCGGGGGGCGTCCCACGCCACGATCGGTGTGTTCGATCGGGTGGGGGCGTCGACCCGCTTGAGGCCGGTGATCCAGGCCGATTTCCCGGCCAACCCGCGGGCCAGCGGCTCGACCTTCCGTAGCTGGCAGCAGCCCTCGAGGTCGCGCTGCCAGAGGTTGTCGGGCTCCACCAGAGGCTTGACCACTGTCAGGTTGAGCCGGTAGCGGGAGCGCACCTCCTCCACGAACCAGAGGGTCTCGGCGAAGTGGTACTGGGTGTCGAGAAACAGCACCTCGATGTCGGGCTTCACCGACGAGGCCAGATGCACGAGCACGGCGTCTTCGAACGAGGAGGCCAGGATGAGGCCGTCGCCGAACTCCTCGGCGGCCCAGGCGATGATGGTGCTGGGGTGGGCGTCCTCGAACCGGGCCGAGACGGCGGCCAGCTCGGCGGGATCAGGGAGGTCGGCGGCCTCGGCGGCCACGTCGGTGTCGGTGAAGCTGCTCATGTGGCGCACTCCGAAGCTCCGATGCTCTTGGCGTAGGGGCCGGTCTCGTCGTAGTCGACGTAGTACTCGGGGCCCTCCTCGGGGGTGGGGAAGGCGTCGAGCTCGGCCAGGTCGGCACCGATCTGGCGGGCGCCGCCCGACCGCTCGAGCCAGTCGGTGAAGGTCTCACCGGCGGCCCGCTCGCCGGTGAACCGGCTCACGACCTTCACGACCGCCTGGCTGACGTTCTTGGCCGGGAGGCGAAGGGCCTTGTCGCCGAACTCGACCTGGGTCTGGCCCACGTGCCCGCCCAGCAGCATCTGGTACCCGGGAGCGGCCTGGCCGTGGGCCCGGCGCTCGACGCCGAAGAACCCGATGTCGGAGATGTGGTGCTGCCCACAGGAGTTCGTGCAGCCCGAGATGTTGATGCGCACGCCGCCCACCTCGGCCAGGCCCGCTTCCTCCAGGGCTCGACCGATGTCGTCGGCCAGGCCCCGGCTCTGGGTGACGGCCAGGTTGCAGGTGTCGGCCCCGGGGCAGGCGACGACGTCGCGGGCCAGCTCGGCGCCCGGCTCGGCCATGTCGATGGCCGCCAGCCGCCGGTGGAGCTCGGGGAGCTGGTCTTCGGCGAGGTCGCGGAAGACGAAGTTCTGGCGGTTGGTGACGCGGACCTCGACGCCGAGGTCGCGCTGGATGGCGGCCACGGCCCGGAACTGGGCGGACGTGACGTCGCCCAGGCGAGCGAACGCCATCGCCGACACGGTGCCCTTGGCCGCGCCCCGGACGACGTTGACCCGCTCCCAGTCGGAGTAGGGGTCGTGCTTCTGGAGCCGCAGGGTGACGGGCGTGCCCACGGGCGTGGCGTCGATCGCGGTGCTGATGCCCGCGGGGGCGTCGCCCGCCTCCTGCACCGTCTCGGGCAGCCCGCCCGGCCACGAGGAACTGGCGAGCAGGAAGCGGCGCTCCTTGAGGATGCGGGCCCGGACCTCGTCGACCCCCATGGTGTCGACCAGCCACTTCATGCGGGCCCGCAGCTTGTTGTCGCGGTTGCCGTGGTGATCGAACACCCGCAGGATCGCCTCGAGGGTGGGCAGCAGGTCCTCGCGAGACGTGAACTCCTCGAGCGCCTGGGCGGGGTGGGGGTTGGCCCCCAGGCCGCCGGCGAAGAACACGCGGAACCCGGGCTCGACCGTGCCGTCCTCGCGGGGGTGGCTGACGGCGATCACGCCGATGTCGTTGAACATGGCCTGGCCACAGTCGGTGGCGCACCCCGAGAAGTTGATCTTGAACTTGCGGGGCAGGCGCTGAGCGATGGGGTTGTGGAGGAAGTGGCGGAAGGTGGCGTCGGCCCAGGGGCTGATGTCGAGGACCTCGAAGGGGCAGGCGCCGGCCAGGAAGCAGCCGGTGACGTTGCGGACGGTGTCGCCGCACGCCTCCCGGGTGGTGAGCCCGACGCTGGCCAGGTCGCGGAGGACGGCGGGGACCCGCTCGAGCTGCACGAAGTGCAACTGGATGTTCTGGCGGGTGGTGATGTGGCCCCATCCCCGGCTGTAGGTGTCGGCCACGTGCGCCAGCATTTCCAGCTGGTCGGCGGAGAGCGACCCGTAGGGGACCTTCACCCGCACCATCTGGTTGTGGCCGCCCTGGCGCTGCCCGTAGATGCCGTTGTTGAGCCGGAAGACGCGGAAGACGTCCTCCTCCAGCTCACCCGCCATGTACAGGGCCAGCTGCTCCTCGAACTTCTCGATGTCCTTCAGCGCCGCGGCGCTGATCTCGCGGGTCATGGCCATTGGCACGACCTCCTAAGCGACGTCACGAGCCGGAGCGCGGAGAGCCACGTTCGACAACCTACAACCAATCATGACTAAGTCGATCAGCTTTTCACCCTTTCCCTCGACGGGCGGCGCCTACACCTTGAGGGAAGTGTGAGGACGGGGCGTCATCAGGAGGCGGCCAGGGCGCGGAGGCGGGCGACCACCGCCGGGAAGGCCTCGGCGAAGGCGTCGACGTCGGCGTCGGTCGTCGACCAGCCCACCGACACCCGCAGCGACCGCTGGGCGTCGACGCCCATCGCCTCCAGGACGGGGGAGGGGGCCAGGGCCTCCGACGAGCAGGCGCTGCCGGAGTGGGCGGCGATGCCGGCCTGGTCGAGGCCCAGCAGCACCGCCTCGGCCTCCACGCCCCGCACGCCGAGGCACACGATGTGGGGTACCCGCCCGTCGGGATCGCCGAAGGCATCGACCCCG
>DASZJY010000314.1:0-4823 GCA_035947635.1 Acidimicrobiales bacterium
GTCCGCTCTCCGAAGAACTCGACCTCGACGCCACTGCCGCCGATGTCGCGGTCGCACAGCAGGCACACCATGTGGTTGGCGCGCAGGGCGGCCAGCACTCCCGTTCCCGCCCCCGGGCCCAGCGGTATGACCGACAGCCCGAAGGTGCGGCGGAGGGCGACGAACCACTCGAACACCTCGATGGGCTGCAGGCTCTCCACCACCACGCTGACCGCGAAGCCCTGGCGGGCGAGCCACGAGCCCCCCACGTCCCACCCGCCGAGGTGGGGCAGGGCCAGGACCGCGCCCCGTCCCTCGGCCCGGGCCTCCTCCAAGTGGTGGCGGCCCTCGATGCTGAAGTGGGCGTCGACCTCGGCGGGGCTCGTCCGCGACAGCCGCAGCGACTCCACCCAGTACCGGGCGTACGACACGAACGCCTCTCTCGCCGCCCGCTGGGCGGCGGTCGCCATCAGCCCCCCCTCGGTGGCCCGGGCCATGTGCCGGGCCACGACGGCCCGGCGGGCGGGCAGCGCCGCCCAGGCCCCCACCCCGACGGCCCGCGCCACCGCGAGGGCCACGGGCGCGGGCATCGCCGAGGCGGCGCAGGACCCGAACCGGTAGGGGAAGGTGGGCCCGAGAAGGGTTCCGGTGCGGCTCAGTCCGTCTGGCCGGGGTGTTAGCGGCCGGGGCCCCGGCGACCAGCGGGCGAGCGGCGGTCGGGCCTCCGGGAGGACCGCCACCGGCCGGTGCCGGAGTTCGCCCCCGGGCGGTAGCCACTTTCGGGCCGGCGGGCCCGCCAGCGGGCCAGCAGCGTCTCGGTGGGGTCGCGGGGCGTGCCCTGCCGCCACACCATCACGAACCGGTGAACCGCGGTGACGAGCGTGAGCACGAGCATGAGCCACAGGACGGGCACGAGCACGGCGCTCAGGAGGAGGCCGACGCCCACGGCAATCATCCGCTCGGCCCGTTCCATGAGCCCGCCGCGCGCCGAGAAGCCGAGCGACTCGGCCCGGGCTCGCTCGTACGACACCAGGTTGGAGGCACCGACGACGGCGAGGGGGAGGATGGCGGCGTGGCCGCCATCGACCGAGGCCAGGTACCAGGCCACGCCTCCCAGCACCAGCGTGTCGCTGACCCGGTCGACGACCGAGTCGAAGAACGCCCCTCGGGGCGAGGCGGTGCCCGACGCCTTGGCGACCGCCCCGTCGAGCACGTCGGGGACGGCCGACACGGCGAGAAGGGCGGCTCCGGCGACGAGCCAGCCGTTGGCGATGGCCAGAGCCGAGGCGGCCGAGAGCACCAACCCGAGCACGGTCAGCTGGTTGGCGGTGATCCCCACCTTCTCCAAGCCGGACCCGACGGGCCGCAGGCCCCGCTCGACGCCCGCCCGGCACCGCTTGTCGAACATGCACTCTCCTGTCGAGGAGCCTCTTCGCCCCTCCAACGTACCAGGAGGTACCGGTAGGCTTCGGGACGCTGGCTCCACCGGGCCGACCGGGAGGGGGCCACCACAAACGTCCGTCCCCGAGCGAGGCGCCCAGTGAAGAGCTTCCCGCCAGCAAGGATCCGCAACGTCGCCCTGGTCGGGCACGGGGGGGCCGGCAAGACCAGCCTGGCCGAGGCCCTCCTCTTCTCCGCCGGCGCCATCTCCCGCCAGGGCCGGGTCGAGGACGGCAACACCACGACCGACTTCGACCCCGAGGAGGTCAAGCGGGGCATCTCGCTGAGCCTCGCCCTCGCCCCCTTCGAGCGGGACGGCTACAAGGTCAACCTGCTCGACGCCCCCGGCTACGCCGACTTCGTCCTCGACGTGCACGCCGCCCTTCGGGTCGCCGACCTAGCCGTGTTCGTGGTCAGCGGCGTGGAGGGCCCAGAGGTGCAGACCGAGGTCGTTTGGCGCCTGGCCGCCGAGCGGGGGGTGCCCCGCATGTTCTTCGTGAACAAGCTCGACCGCGAGCGGGCCAGCTTCGAGCGGACCCTCGACCAGCTCCGGGAGCGCTTCGGCACGGGCGTCGCCCCCCTGCAGCTCCCGGTGGGTGAGGAGCACGGCTTCCGAGGCGTCGTCGACCTGCTGGCCGACGCCGCCTTCCTGTACGAAGGCGCCAAGCAGGGCACCCAGGCCGACGTCCCCGCCGACGTCGCCGGCGAGGCGTCGAGCCTCCGCGAGACGCTCATCGAGGGAATCGTCATGGCCGACGACGACCTCATGGAGCGCTACCTCGAGGGGGAGGCCCTCGAGCCCAAGGAGCTCGGCGAGGCGCTGGCCAAGGGCGTCACCTCGGGCACCGTGTTCCCGGTGGCGTGCGGCTCGGCCACCAAGCTCGTCGGCGTCGACCGGCTCGGCCAGCTCCTCTGCGAGGCCGGCCCGTCGCCCCTCGACCGCCCGCCCGTCACCGTCACCGCCGGCGGCGGCACGACCGAGGTGGCGCCCGACCCCGCCGGCCAGCCTTTGGCCTTCGTCTTCCGCACCGTGGCCGACCCCTTCGTCGGCAAGGTGTCGTTCCTCAAGGTGCTCTCCGGCACCATCCGGCCCGACACCCAGCTCACCAATCCCCGCAGCCACGCCGACGAGCGCCTCCACGGCCTGTTCACGATGCGGGGCAAGGAGCAGGACGGCGTCCCCGAGCTGCCCGCCGGCGACATCGGCGCGGTGGCCAAGCTGGCCAACACCAACACCGGCGACACCCTGGCGCCCAAGGGGACACCGGTCGTGCTTGAGCCGCCCCAGCTCCCGGAGCCGGCGTTGTCGATCGCCGTACGGCCGAAGTCGAAAGGCGACGAGGACAAGCTCATGACTGGCCTGCACCGCCTCCAGGAGGAGGACCAGGCCCTACACGTGCGCCGTGACGACGAGACGCACCAGACCCTGCTCTCGGGGATGGGCGAGACGCACCTGGCCATGGTCACCGAGCGGCTGGCGCGCAAGTTCGGGGTGGAGGTCGAGGTCGAGGACGTCCGGGTCCCCTACCGGGAGACCATCACCGGCGGCGCCGAGGCCGAGGGCAAGTACAAGAAGCAGACGGGCGGCCACGGCCAGTTCGGCGTCGCCTTCCTGCGGATCGAGCCCCTGCCGAGGGGCGGCGGGTTCGAGTTCGTCGACAAGATCGTGGGCGGCGCCATCCCCCGCCAGTTCATCCCTGCCGTCGAGAAGGGCGTCATGGAGACCATGACCATGGGCGGGCACTACGGCTACCCCGTCGTCGACGTGCGGGTCACCCTGTTCGACGGCAAGTACCACTCGGTCGACTCCTCGGAGATGAGCTTCAAGATGGCCGGCTCGCTGGGGTTCAAGGAGGCCATGGCCAAGGCTGGCCCGGTGATGCTGGAGCCCATCTCCCACCTGGAGGTCACCGTGCCCTCCCAGTACCAGGGCGACATCATGGGCGACCTCAACTCCCGGCGGGGGCGGGTGCAGGGCACGGAGTCGGTGGGCGACGGCGAGCAGATGATCACCGCGCTCGTCCCCACGTCGGAGATCCTGCGCTACGCCATCGACCTGCGCTCGATCACCGGCGGGAGAGGCCGGTTCTCCGCCCGTCACGACCACTACGACCTCCTTCCCTCCCACCTGGTCGACAAGGTGGCGAAGAAGGAATGAGCTGCCCCGAGTGCGGGCTCGAGTACGAGGAGATGCCGGTCGCCGATGCGATCACCGCTCTCCGCGGCTTCGGCCGGCGCTATCGAGCGCCACTCACCCGGCTGCTCCCCGGCGAGGACGACACCGTGCTGCGGCAGCGGCCCGGCCCCGACGTCTGGTCGGCCCTCGAGTACGCCGCCCACGTGCGTGACGTCTTCGGCTTCTACGAGGTGTGGGTCCGCCAGATCCTCGCCTCCGACCGCCCCGAGCTCAACGGCCCCGAACCCGAGGAGATGGCCGCCGAGGGACGCTACAACGAGCAGGACCCCGGCGGGGTGGCCGAGGGCGTCGAGGTGCGGTCGGAGGCCCTCGCCGCCACGCTCGAACGGGTGCCCGACGACGGCTGGGACCGGGTGGGCATCCGCCAGGGCGAGGAGCGCAGCGTGATCTTCACCGCCCGCCGGGCCGTCCACGAGGGTAGTCACCACCTGCTCGACATCGGCCGGACGCTGCGGGCGGTGCGCTCGGGCACCGGGGCCGACGCCGCCGCCGGCGAAGCTCCCGCGAGCTGACCGTGGCCGGATGGGTCTGCCCCGAGTGCGGGCTCGACTACGACACGATCAAGCCCCTCGACGCCATCGCCGCCATCCGGTCGTACCCCCGGCGTTACCGGGCCGCGCTGACCACCTTCGGCCGGGACGAGGACGCCGACTCCATCCTCCGCCGCCGCCCCGCGCCCGACGTGTGGTCGGCCATCGAGTACGCCGCCCACGTGGCCGACGTCATCGACGACATCGCCCCCGCCATCCGGCGCATCGCGGTGGAGGAGCGCCCCGCCTTCCCGCCGTCGTGGGACCCCGACGAACGGGCCGTGTCCGGCGCCTACGGGGAGAGGCCCCCCTACAACGAGCGACCGCTGCCGGTGGTGCTCTCCGACCTGGAGACGGCGTGCGCCGACATGGCCGCGACCTTGGAGACGATCGAGGCCGACGAGTGGACCCGGGTCGGGCGGTTCGACTACGGCGAGCGGGACATCCTCGCCCTCACCCGCAACGCCGTCCACGAGGGCTCCCACCACCTGCGCGACATCGAGCGGGTGCTGAACCAGGTTCGCGGCCGTCCCTAGCCGCTGCCGGCGGCCGCAGGCTCTCGGGAGAGCAGCCTCAACAGCGCTCCCGCCTCCCGATCGCGGTTCAAGGAGTGCCGCATGTGCTTCGTCGGCACGATCTCGTAGCGGTTGCGACGCCCTTCCCGGAACCGACGCAGG